>DASZWQ010000198.1 GCA_035546535.1 Pirellulales bacterium
AAGCCCTCGTGGCTTTTTTCAACCTCGCCAAGTGCGAAGCAAAGCTTCGCACGGCTCGCAAAATAACGACTTACGTCGATATTTTGCCATCGCATCCCTGCGATGTCGCAGCCCGTTGAGTTCTTCAACAGGCTGCTAGGAACAGCTTGTTCAAGGAGCACAAAGGGCTTCGTGGAAAGGTCTCGGTGAGCTTCCAAATTCGGCGGCGGATTGGCCTACCGTCACGATCCGAAGTTTGTGTTGATGGCCCGCAAATACGGATCATAGATGTTCAAAGCACGCCGTCCATCGATCGCGCCGCGTCTGCGATACTGCATCGGCATTGGCACGGCAGGCGACCGGGGGAGTGAGGACACCGCGTCGCAGGGCCCCAGCGCCACCGCGACACGATTCATCCACAGGCCCCGCCGCACCAGCAGTTCCAGGCGCTCGTTGGGCTGCCTGATTCCCAGCAGGCCAAGCAGCTGCGCGTCGGATGTAATTGCCTGACCGTCAATCGCCACGATCTGGTCGCCAACTTGCAGCCCAGCGCGCTCGGCCGGGCCGCCGAGATATAACGAGGTCACGATGACGCATCCCGCTTGATTCGCGACGGTGACGCCCAGCATCCCGGGAGCCGCCGCGCGTGCGGGCTCGATAGGCGCGCTACGGGACGGGTACGCGAACGCGGGGGCCGGCAGAGGTATTTGCTCAGCGGCTTGTGCGGCAGTCGCTAATACCGCGACGGCAAACGCGCCGGCCCGTAGCGCAAGCATCAACCGGCGGCAAAAGCTCGACATGGATTCACCTTCGAGAGCCTGCCCCAGGGCCCGAAAAATGGCCGTCAATACGGAGCCACCGCGTCCTAAGTCTTATCGCGGCCACGCTACAAGAAGTGCATGAATTTCTCGGGGCGCCGCAAAATCCCTAAAGCTCAGCGGCCACCGCGACGGCAACATCGCCGAAATCCCGGGCCCGGGTCTGGCGTCAGGGGCAAAATCAGCCGACGTCCCGCCCCGTTTTCCGCCGCCCGTCAATCGAAGTCGGTATACAGCGCGCGCTCGTTGACGTTGTAGAGATCCTCGGCTTCCTTCGGGTCAGCCCATTCGTCGTTCGGATCTTCAACTCCTTGGGAGCCGGGCGACGCCGGCTCTTGTTGCGGCGTTTGCGGACTGGGCACCCACAACTTGGGCAAGGCCGCGACCTGACTGCGCGCGCCGAGTCGCACCATGACGCTTCGCTGCCCGCCGCCACGCTTGATGGCCAGGCTGATGCGATTGCCGGCGCGGTGCTTATTGACGGCGGCCAGGATTTGAGCCTTGGAAGTGACGGGCTGGCCATCAACCGCCACGATTTGATCACCCGAGCGCAAGCCGGCCACGACCGCCGGGCCGCCCATCGACACTTCGCCCGCAGTAACCGCCCCCGCAGACTCATTGAGCGTGACACCCAACATGCCAGGCTGGGCGGGAGCCGCCTGCTCCAAAGGCGGCGCCACGAAAATCTGGCGCGGACCGGGCTTGGGAATCACGGTCAGCACCACGCCGTCTCCCGGCTTGAAATGGCTGAGGACTTTGACAACGTCCTCCGGCGAACTGACGGGGTGCTTTTCAATCGAAGTGATCTGATCGCCCGGACGCACTCCGGCGCGATCGGCGGTGCCGGCGCGTTTGACGTGGCTGACGATCACTTTACCATCCGACAATTCGATCTTCGCGCCCAGAATCGAGGCGGCCAGGTCCTTGGCTTCCGCCGTTTCGTTCGCGGCGTTCTCAGGCGCAGGTGGGGCACCGGAAGCTGCTGGCGGCAATGCGACGAAGCTCGACGCCAGAACCGCAATGCACGTCCAGAATGCCCGCCCTATAGTGCTGCGCCGAGAAGTCCGCCTGTGGCCATGGTGAGTCATAAAAGTTCGCTCTTCGACGAGATTTGAGGATTCTCCCTCACGACGGGATTCGAGAGTACCGCAGCGCCGTGAAAAGAGATTAACCCGGACCCGCCCGACGCCGGTTCGGGCGCGTGAAAGCGCGCCCTCGAAGCGTGGATGTCGCTTCGATACTGTACCACCGATTAAGCGTAAGCGAGGGACGGCGAACCGGACGGCTGGCGGCAGGAGACCGCTGCGATCAACCGGAATCGGTTGATGGACCGCCAACGACAATGTGCGATGTTCCGGGGACATGCCACGACGGCTGCGTGTCCGAAGCCCCCTGGGCTGCGGCCGGTATGATCGTGCCGGCTTCGGCCGGCTTGGGCTGACTACTACAACCGGCGCCCATGGCCATCGGGATACCGCTGATCGCGATGAATAGCCAGTCCCGCGCGATCATAGCGATTTCCTTTAGCGTCAGAATGTCGCGCCCCGCCAGCCCTTCGGGGCGCGGGAGTCTAGGAGCATCGTCCGATCGGGTCAAGGTCGCAGCGATACGACGGAACTCGCAGCAACTCCAAGCGCAATTGCATGTCCGATAACGCAATCGCGCCGGAAGCCCCACCGCCTAGAAATCGAGCTGAAACCGCAGCCCGAACGCATCGGCCTGGCTGGTGCCGACGAACTCGTTGTCGAGAATCGCATGCACGTAATTGAAGTACAGGCGCACAAACGGATTCCAATACCAGTTCACGCCGAACGTCAGATCGTTCAGCACGCCGGCGCGGATGTCACCGCCGTTGAAGTTGAGGTAAGACCACCGCCCGGCCACCTGCCAGGCGCCTGTTCCTCCGCGGAAACGGTTCGGTCCGCGCAGGCGAAAGAAATCTTCGTAAGGAATCACGCGCGTAAAGTTGCCGATCGTGCGATCGTACGGCCGATGCTCGCCGGTGAGAAAATACGAACCCATCACGTAGGCCCCCTGCAAGGTGGCCGTCGGGCCACCGACCGGATCGATCGGCACCCACACGTATTCCGACTGCACCGACCAGGGGCCAGCGGTCCAGATGAACTCGGTGCCGAACAGTTGATACTGCTGCGCGTTAATCACGCCCGTATCCAGAAAGATGGGCTCGAAGTTATTGCCGCTGATCAGCTGCAATTCCGGTGCGGTGGAAAACTCCAATTGATGATTCGAGACGCCACTGAAGCTGTAAGCAGCCCCCAAGTGCAGGTAATTCCTGCCGCAGGAGGCTTCGTCGTAGTAGGGTAGCCAGGTGACGCGTCCCGCCCCGGCCCAGCCGCCCACGTCGGTCAGATTGCCGCCGATGAAATTATCGGCGCTCGCGTAGATGCTCACGGCCCAGGTAGAGCGCAAATCGTCGGATACGCCGAACGACATGACGCCCGTGCGACGCGCCGGAGCGAACACCGTCAGCAGTGGTCGCTCCATGAAGATATCGAACCGATTGTCGACGATGCGCGACATGCAGAACGGTTCGAAGAAATGCCCGACACGCAAGTTGCCCAAGACCGGCAAGGAGTACTGGCTGAAGTAGGCGTCGAGTAACTGCGGGTGGCCAGGCTCGACGAAGTCCAATTCCAGGCGGAAGTCGGTAAACTCGGTGGTTTGACCGATCGCGGCCAGGCGCGCCCGGCGAAAGTCGATGCCGTTTTGGGCGTCGCCGACGACCGCCTTGTTCAACGGATCCTGGCTGAATTGCGCCAAATCGGTTTGCATTTCACCGATCAAACGCACCCGCGGAAAGGGAATCTCCGGCAGCGACGGAGCGTTCACGGCATCGTTGAGTTGGCGCCGCGTGTCGACGAGCGCGCGCTCAACGGCCTGCAATCGTTCCACGAGGTCGAGCGGCACTGTCTCCGTGGCTGCGTTTTCCACCGGCGGTGGCGCCGCTAAAACACCCGGCCCGCCGTCCGGCGCTGGTAAACGTTCGGCCGCAGGAGCCTGCACGGCCGGCGCCGGCAACTCGGCCGGCGGCAACCGGCGAATACCAGGCGCGGCGCGGCCTGCGCCGGGCACGAGCCGGGTCGGAGTCGGCATCGAAACGCCTTCGTCTCCCTGGGCGAACGCGCCGGTAAGAATCACGCACGCCACGGCGAGCGCGACACAAACGAACCGCGGCGCGCAGCAGTACCACTGGCGCAGCAAGGGCGCGCGACCGAGGCACCGACAAGTGGATCGAAAGCTCGCCAAGTACGTTCCCGGATGCAAAGTGCGCAGGGCTGACCGAGCGCATTCGCGGGCCGCGAGTGCGCGCGCAGCTCCCTACAATCACTACTCATCGCCCAGATTCCCTGGTTTACTTTGAAGGCAAAGTCACTGCCGCTAAAGTCCTCCAAGATTCACCAAACCTCCATCAAATGGCGGCTCGGCGGCGACAGCCTCGAATGGCGGCACGGCAGTTGCCGTCCTCCCCTGAAACTTCGAGAAGTTCCCGCATCCTCTTGGAGCACCAGCATGGCCACAACATCCGACCCCAGACACGGCCGCGGCATTCCCAATGCCCGACCAGAAGACCAGCAGTGTCCCCCCCAAGATGCTGAACATCGGCAGCAAGGCCAGGCGCGGGACCGCGACGGCGTTTCCCCAGAGGGGAGAAAAAACCGGGGGAGCGAGGGCGAAGATCGACCGCAACCTCGCGCATAGCAACGCGATTCTGTCGGAAGCCCCCGCCAGGCGACGGGATCGAGCGCAAGTCAACGCAGCGCGAAGCGGCGAATGATTCGCCAGTTGCCGCGGGCGTGTCGCGTGCAAAAATCACTCTGCCGCCAGTGATCGCTTGCACTTTGGAGACCGCGCCATGGCCGAGCCCCTCGCCGAACAAACAAAGTCCCCCGCCGCCGGAGGCTGCCCGGCCGGGACGGACCACGATCGAGAAGTGCCCGAGATCGACCTTTTGAGTCCGCTATCGATCCGCGGCGTCACGTTGCGCAACCGGATCGTGATGTCGCCGATGTGCCAGTACGTCGCGCATGAAGGATTCGCCGACGATTGGCACCTGGTGCATCTGGGCAGCCGCGCCGCGGGGGGCGTGGCGTTGGTCATGGTCGAAGCCACGGCCGTCACGCGCGACGGCCGAATCACCCCCGGCGACATGGGCATCTGGAGCGACGAGCATATCGAGCCGCTGGCCAGAATCGCGCGCTTCGTCCACTCCCAAGGGGCAATCGCTGGCATCCAACTCGCCCACGCCGGCCGAAAGGCGAGTTGCGATTTGCCTTGGAAAGGCGGAGCGGGCCTTCGGACCGCCGAAGCCGGCGGCTGGCCCGTCGTGGGACCGAGCGCCATCCCGTTCGACGACGGCAACCCGATACCGCGCGCGCTCGACGAAGCAGGAATTTCGGCGATCGTGGCGGCGTTCGAAGCCGCCGCGCGGCGTGCATTGGCAGCAGGATTCCGCATCGTCGAGATTCACGCCGCGCACGGTTACCTGTTGCACGAGTTCTTGTCGCCGCTCAGCAATCATCGCCATGACGATTACGGCGGCAGCCTGGAAAATCGCATGCGCCTCTTGCTGCGCGTGGCCGGCGCAATACGCAAACGAGTACCCGACGAGTTGCCCGTCTTCGTCCGCATCTCGGCGACCGATTGGGCCGAGGGGGGCTGGGATGCCGATCAATCGGTCATCCTATCGGCGCGCCTGAAGAGCCTGGGCATTGATCTGATCGACGTCTCGTCGGGTGCGCTCGTGCCGAACGCCCGCATTCCGGTCAGCAAGGGGTACCAGGTTCCCTTCGCCCGCAAAATCCGCTGCGAAGCCGGAATCATGACCGGCGCAGTAGGATTGATTACCGAGGCACAGTACGCGAACGAAATCGTGACCGGCGGCGACGCCGACCTGGTGTTTATCGCGCGCGAGTTGCTGCGCGAACCCTACTGGGCGCTCAAGGCACAGCAGGAGCTAGGCGCCGAGCCTACCTGGCCGATCTCGTACGGCTACGCCGTCAAGCGCCGGGCGAAGTAGTGAATCGGTAACTATTTCCATGAAAGATCCAGCCGCAGCAGCAGATCTGGCTCGTTTGCGCATGGTGCGCGATCAGCTCCAGCGGCATGGCATTCATGATCGTCGTGTGCTGGATGCCATGAGCCGGGTGCCGCGCGAACGCTTTGTCGACGTCGCCCAGCCGGCCGATGCGTACGCCGACCGAGCGCTGGCGATCGACTGCCAGCAGACGATCAGCCAGCCGGTGATCGTGGCCATGATGACCGAGGCCCTGCACCTGCGTGGCGGCGAAACGGTGCTCGACGTCGGCACCGGCAGCGGCTATCAAACCGCGATTCTGGCCGAACTGGCGGCGCGCGTCATCTCGATCGAAATTCATCCCCAATTGTCCGACCGTGCCGGGCGCGTGCTCGCGGAGTTGGGATATCAAAACGTGAAGCTCCTCGTCGGCGATGGCACGTTGGGTTGGGCCGAAGGATCGCCATATCAAGGCATCCTGGTAGCCGCGGCGACCGCGCAATGCCCCCCTGCCCTGCTCGATCAACTGGCCGACGGCGGCAAGCTTGTGATCCCGATCGGCAGTCCTGGGGGCCAGGTTCTGGAAGTCTTCGAGCGCGGCAGAAGTACCTTTCGCAGGGTGCAGCTCACCGCTTGCCGATTCGTGCCGCTCGTCAGCCCAGGCGATGCGCCCACCTGAATGCCCAGGCACCGCCGTCGAAGAAAAAGTCCTCGGGCAGCCGATCACTATCTAGTACGCGCAGCCGCAGCGTACAAATCGGCCGCATCGCAGCGGCGATTGAGCACGCGTCTATACCAGGCCCGGCACCGGTTCGCGTTCGTCGAGCAAATAGGTCGGCCGGCCATTGTGGTCGGGTATCGTTAGCGCCGGATCGATGCCCAGGTGGTGGTAGAGGCTCGTCAGCACGTGGCTCGAGGTCATCGACGGCCCGACGGGCACTTCGCCGCGGCGGTCGGTTTCGCCGATGATCTGCCCTTTTTGGAACTTGCCGCCCGCCATGAGGGCAAAGCCTGCCCGCGGCCAGTGGTCGCGCCCCGCCGAGGGATTGACGCGCGGCGTACGGCCGAACTCGCCCCATACGATCACGGCGACGTCGCGAGCCAGGCCGCGCTCTTCCAGATCGGTAACCAAGGCGTGCACACCTTGATCGAGCCGCGGCAGCATCTTGCGCAAGGCGTTGAAGTTATTGCCGTGCGTATCCCAGCCGCCGACGACCAGCGTGACGACCGAGATACCGGCTTCGACCAGCCGGCGAGCGCGCAGGAAGTCCTCGTTCGCCTTGCCGTATTTGTCGCGCACGGCCTGCGGCTCGCGCTCCAGGTCGAACGCCTCGCGGCTTTTGTTCGAGGCCACCATGTCCAGCGCACGGACCGTATAGCCATCGAGCCCCTCCAGGGCACCGCGATAATCGACCTCGCGGCGAATCGTGTCGAGACTGCCGAGCAACTGCTTACGATCGCGCAGCCGATCGACCGAAATGCCGGCCGTCAGGCTCAAGTCTTCGAGCCCCGGTCCGCTGGGCACGAACGGCCGATGCGCGGTCCCGCAATAGGCCGGGTTTTCCGACAAAGGTTGATTCATCAGGCTGACGTACGGTGGCAAGCCGTCCTGGCGCCCCTTCAAGTAGCTGACCACCGAACCAAAGGCGGGGCGATTCACGCGTTCGGGAAAACCGGTCCACAGCGAATGGGCGCTATGCTCTTCGACGAAGTGCAGGCCGCGCAGGATCACGAGCTTGTCCATGATCTGCGCCTGCAGCGGCATCAGCTCGCAGCAATCCATGCCGGGCACGTTGCCGGCGATCGGCTGGAACTCGCCGCGGAACTCGACCGGAGCCCGCGGCTTCATGTCGTACATGTCCAGGTGCGACGGCCCGCCGTGCAGGAAGACCATGATCACGCTTTTGCCCGACACCGGCGACGTGTTGGCCGCGGCCCTCCGTCGCATCAGGTCGGCCATCGACAGGCCACCGACCGAGAGGGCGCCGACGCGGAGAAAATCGCGCCGCGAGATACCGTCGCAAAACCGCCGACGACGACCGAAGAACGTCAACATGGCCGGCCTCCTGAAAGCGTGGTTTGCCGTCGTGCCACAATCGCCTACCGGCAATCGGGAGGGGTTAGCGGCGCGTCGGAGCCGTGAACTTCCGTTCCCGCTGTTGAACGCGCGCATTGTAGCGTTTCTGTACCCATCCATGCAAACTTATGGGTCCGCCTTGGCACTATTGGGCACTGGTTTCGGTCGCGACAGACCGAGAGCGCGGTGCTCTGCCCGTGTAATTCTCGCCGCTGTGGCTGCACACCGCTTATCCGTGCCGCGCGTGACGCGTGGCGGCCAGCAGATCGAGCACGTCCTCGTCGAGCGACCACGAATGGACGTCTTCGAGCAACGTGTGAGTCACGGTCTCAACCTGCTGTAGAACACCTGGCGCCTGTTCGCCAAGTCGCGCGAGCGTCTGCTCGACCTTCGGCGAATCAAGCAGTTTCTCGGCGGCCGAGGCCAGCTTCTCCAGCGTTTGCTTCGCGGATGTTCCGCTGGCAGGGAGGCTCGACAGGTACGATGCCAGGCGCTGCTCCAGCGCCGCGACATGAAACGTCGGACCCGGGACAAGCGAAGACGTTACGACGGATGGCGGTACGGAATCATTCGCGCCGGAGGACGGCGGAGCCGTGGAGAGCGTGGGTGCGAGCGCGGTGTTCGCCGCAACCGCGGCGCCGACGACGGCATTGCTCGCCGATGCATTGGCTTCGCCACTTGCCGCCGGCAACGCCGCCGCGGTCGAGGCCGCGACCGCCGTTTGCGCGTCGGCCGTGGCAAGCGCCGGTTGGGCGGGCAGCGCCGCCAGCCATTGCGACGACACTGTCGCCAGGTCCTGGCTGTTCGTGATCCCGTCGCCGTTGAGATCGGCCGGCGAGTTCGCGCTCAGCCAGGTGGACGAAATCAACGCCAGGTCTTGGGAGTTGACGATGCCATCCTGGTTGGCGTCGCCGGGCAGGACGTTGAATGCAAAGTTGAAATCGCCGCCGGGCGCGCCGTTACCTGAAGGAAACGCGGACGTGCCGCTCGTCCATTCGCCGTCCAAGGGAACCCCGCCGGTGCTGGTCACGGCCGCGGCGCCCGTGGCGTGCAGGTCGATCGTGACGCGGTCGCTGGGGATCGGATGGGCCAAAGTCCAGGTGGCCGTGAAGGTGCCCGGATTGTAGCTGAATCCGCTGGTCGCATAGGCACCGGCTGCGCCCGACAGATCGAGACTCGCCTGCGAGACGGTGACCGCTTCGGTGAAGACGATCTGAATCTGATTGATGGTGGACCAGGGAAGCGATTTAAGTTCCGCCGCTCCGGTCGGAATGCTATAGCCGCTGCCGTTGCCATGTCCGGCGAGCTGCAAGTTGTTGAGAAAACTACCGGCCCACGTGGTACCGTCGACCAGCACGTTCGCGACCTGCGGCGCTGGCTGCACATCGATCGGAAGAGTGGACGTCGAGCCGAGGCCGGCGATCGTGGCATTCAGCGTGTAACCGGCGCCTGGCTTGGAAAGCGACAGACCGGTAAAGGTAGCGACGCCGTTGACGGCCGTCACCGACAGCGTGCCTGAGAGCGTGGCGCCACCCGGATTGTTGCCAAGCGCGAGGATCACCTGCCCGGTGAAAGTAGGATCGACGTCGTTATTGGCGTCGACCGCGTCGACCTCGATCGTGAAGGGAGCGTTGGGCGCGATCGCCCCCGACGGTTGCACGACGACGGCCGTGTGCGTGGCGGGTTGCGATGTGGTGACGCTGCCGCCGATGCTGTAGAAGCCGGTGCCGGCGGTCTTGCCGACGGGGCCGTCGATGCCCAATCCGCTGCGTGGTCCGTCTGGCCCATCCTCGCCTTCGGTACCTTCCTCGCCGTCTTGACCATCGTTGCCGGGCCCTGTGTCACCGTCGGCGCCCTTGCCTCCCAGACCCCCTTGGCCGGCCTCTCCCGCCTCGCCGCCCGAGCCCCCCATGCCGAACGGCGCGCCGGCGCCACCGAGTCCGGCCTGTAAGGTACCGCTGTACGTGGTGCCTGTGCCGATGCTGAGTTGGCCAGCCGCGAGATAGATACTACCGCCGTATGCGTTTCCGCCGCCGCCGCCACCGCCACTGATGCCGGCCTGGCCACCGCTGCCGCCATCGCCGCCATTTCCACCATGGGCGCCATTGCCTCCATTGCCGGCCGCGCCGTCGTACTGTCCATGCAAGAACGTCGTTCCGCCGAAGCCACCATCGCCGCCCGAGCCGCCGCCACCGCCGCGGCCCCCGTTTCCGCCTTCACCACCGACGCCGCCTGGCGCGCCCGCGCCGGCCACACCGCCGATCACGGAGTTGTCTTGCATCAGTACGTTGTTCAGCGTGACGCTGCCGCCGGCGATGGCCAGCGCGCCACCTTGCGCATCACCGCCAAAGCCCCCCGCGCCGCCGTGGCCTCCCACGCCGCCGTCACCACCGACGCCGCCATTGGAGCCGTCTTCGCCATCGCCTCCATCGCCACCATCACCGCCGTCTGGTCCGGCGTTGTCTTCACCTCCGAAACCTCCGACGCCCCCTTCACCACCGGTGCCTCCACCGCCCCCTTCACCACCGCCGCCCCCTTCGCCTCCGCTCCCGCCGTCTCCGCCTGCTCCGGCATGCGCTGGGCTGCCGGACATCGACGCATTGGTAACGATCAGCGTACCGCCCGCGACGAACACGCTGGCGCCAGACGCGAGTCCACCATTCCCGCCGATCCCACCATCGCCGGCATCGCCGCCATCGCCCCCATCCGCACCGTCGGCCGAATGTCCTCCGTCTCCACCATCGCCGGCATCGCCATTGCCGCTTTCGGTATCGACGAAGCCTCCGGCATTGCCGCCGTGTCCTCCTGCACCGCCGTCTCCTCCGCCGCCCCCGGCGCCACCAGCGCCGCCAGCGCCCCCTTCACCTCCCTTGCCGGCCGCGCCTCCCCAAGCGAAATCAACGTCGATGGCACCACTCTGCATCGTGACCGTTCCGGCGGCAATGAAGAGACCTCCGCCGCGCGCTTTGCCACCATCGCCGCCGTCGCCACCGTCGCCGCCCTTGGCACCCTTTCCGCCTGGCGCGCCAGACGCGCCATCGCCGCCCGTGCCGCCGCTACCACCGGATCCGGCTTCGAAGAAATGAGGATTGCTCCCCATCAGGATGCCGGTCACGCCACCAAACCCGCCATTCCCTCCGCGCCCCCCCTGGCCGCCTCCTCCCCCGCCACCGCCGAAGCCGCCGTTAAGCATGCTCCCACCGGCGCCGTCGCCTCCTTTCCCACCAGGGCCGGCGAACGTGGAATTGAACATGACCGTCGAGCTTTGCAGGCTGAGTTGGCCCCCGGCGACGAAGATCCCGCCGCCACTGGCGTCGCCGCCCTTACCGCCCTCTCCGCCCTTGCCGGCCTGACGCAGGGCATCGGCGCCTGTGCCCCCTGCCGTTCCATCGTGACCGGGGCCGCCGTCGCCACCGTTCAGCGAATGCGTGTCCGAAAAATCTTCGCCGGGCGTTCCGGGCTCGCCTTGCGAACCGAATCCACCGCTGGCCGCCGCCGAGCCGAAAAACCCTCCGATGCCCCCCTCGCCACCGGTGCCGCCTTGGGTGTAGTTGTCATGGACATAGGAATTGTTCTTAAGCGTCAACGCGCCCGCAGCAAGATAGATCGCGCCGCCGGCGGCATTCTGGCCGTCTAGACCATTTCCACCATCAGGAAGACCAGCCGCGCCTGTAGCGCCTGCGGCGCCAATCGCGCGGTTGGAACCCATCGAGACCGCGCTGAGCGTGACCTGCCCGCCGTCGATGAGGATGCCGCCGCCGATGGCGTCGCTGCCGCCGAGGTGGCCTGCGTCGGTCGCCACGCCATTGTTGATGGCGAGTGATTTCATCATGACGGTCATCGTCGCGCCCACAGCGCTCTCGATTTCGAAGACGCGCGTGGCGCCGGCGCCGTCGATCGTCGTTTGCGCAGCGCCCGCGCCGGCGATCGTCAAGGTCTTGGCATGTGCGGTGGCGCTGGTGTTCTGAATCAACAACTCGCCCGTGCCGGCGCTAAGCGTGTAGGTGCCGGCCGCGAGGTTGATCGTGTTCGAAGCGTCGCCATTGCTATTGGCCAGGCCGATGTCGGCGATCAGGCTGCCGACGTTATTGGCGCTGAAGACCGCCAGCAGGCGGCGCCCTTCGAGCGGCTCGATATGCAGGGATCGCGAGCCGCTAGGAGACGATTGCTGCCGGGCGAAGCGGCGGTTTCGTTCGGGAAGCGACATCTTTGATGCACCCCAAATAGAGAAGGAATTCCCGAACGTACTTACCGCGTATCGCTTGTTTTGTGACACCCCGACTGTCTTAACATCGCCGCCCGACGGCAATTCCCCGGATGGTAAAGCGTGCATCTAGGTATTGCAAGGAATTCGCGAGCCCCCACGCGCAGGGGGAGCACTTGGCGCGCAATACCCCGACGGGCGCGAAATGGGGGCCCAAACGTCACCCCGTCGCTAAGCGATTTCGAAGCCTTCTACAGCTCGCGAATCCAGATATTGCGGAAGCGAACCGGATTGCCGTGATATTGAATCGACAGCGGCAGCTTCGGCGCGTGTGCGGTGTAGCTCGGCGGCGCGTCCCAGGCCGAGGCGCCCTCGATTTGGAAATGATTCAGAATCAGCACCCCGTTTTGCAGGGCGGTCACGTAGGCCGGCTTCACCAGCTTGCCCGAGTCGTCGAACTTCGGCGCTTCGAAGATGATGTCGTACATTTGCCACTCGCCCGGCTTGCGGCAGACATTCACCAGCGGCGGGGTCTGCTTGTAAATGGCCCCACACTGACCGTCGAAATAGGTCTTATTGTCATAGGAGTCGAGAATCTGGATTTCATACAGCCCCTGGATGTAGACACCGCTGTTGCCGCGTCCTTGTCCTGAACCGGTCACCACCGAAGGCTCGGCCCATTCGACGTGCAGTTGGCAATCGCCGAAGGCCTGCTTCGAGGTTATGCCGCCTCCCTTGGCCGTGGCAACACCGTCGGCGACTTCCCACTTGTCGCCTCCCTCCCAAGCCGACATGTCGTTGCCCGAGAACAGGACGATGGCGTCCGAAGGGCGTCCGCCGACAGGACCTGGATCGACAATCTTCGGCTCCTGCCACACTTTGCCGCTGATGTATTCCTTTGCCCCCCAGACAACCGTGGCCGACGACAGGAACAAAATTGCCAAAGCCGACGATCCGTACTTGAAGCCAGCGGTTGAGGTTCGGGAAAGCATAACCGTGATCCTTTGTATCGTGGGTCAGTGCGAGGCGGGGAAAGCGAGGTAAGAAGGCCCAATTCTGGGCTGCCCCGCAGGATGGCGTCAAGCGCCCGAACGATTGCGCCCCCGGGCTCTGCCGCGTACGCGCCGACTCGCAGCGCAAACAAAGTGGAGCGGCGAGCCCGCAGGCTCACCGCTCCTCATTTTTGACGCGCGGCTGCTTTTTCAGCCCGCCCCTCCTTGGGGGCGTGTCACTACTTGGGGGCTTCTTCGGTCTTGGGCGCTTCGGCGGCCGGCGTTTCGGCGGGGGCGGCAGCGGCGGGCTCAGCGGTCTTCGCTGGCTCCTTCTTCTTGGCCGGTTCGCAGCCGACCACAGCGGTACCCAATGCGACGACCAACATCGCGAATAAGCCGAACTTTTTCATGATTACACCTTTCTTCGGGGGCCTTTAAATCTTTTCAGAACGGCGAAAAAAATGCTTTCGCGACATAGCGCGGGGCCCACAGGACGCGCTCGCGAACAATAGTTTTTCCCGCTTCTCTTTTGTTTGATGCGCGACGGTGGGCGTTTATTCCCGCTCCGCTACAATAAGGAAGGATTTCTGCGCCGGCGCGGCTTCGTGCGAGCGGTCCATGATTTGCCGGATAAATGCCGGTCCTTGCTCGGTGGGTGGCCGCGCCGCTGATGTAGCTCGACGAAGCTCTGCGAAATCGTCGACGCGCGGGAATAAACAGGGATCGTACGGGCTCTGTACGAGGGGTGAGTCATGGCGGATGGCCCAGTGGTACCGCAAATCGCGAGGCTGGTCGTGGATCACCATGCCGATGTGTACCGATACGCGTACCGGCTGGCCGGATCGGTCGCCGATGCTGAAGATTTGACGCAGCAGACCTTCCTGGCCGCGCAAATCAAGCTCGCTCAATTGCGATCGGGCGATACGGCGCGAGCCTGGTTGTTCACCATCCTGCGCAATTGCTACCTGAAATCGCGGCGGCGGCGCGTGCCGCTCTCCGCCGCCAGCGTGGCGCTGGATGTGAACGAGATTCCAGCCGATGGTGCAGCCGACGGAACCATCGATCGCGAACGGTTGCAAGCCGCGCTCAATGGGTTGGCGGACGAATACAAGCTGGTGCTGTTGATGTTCTATTTCGAGGAATGCTCGTATCGCGAGATCGCCGAACGATTGGGCGTGCCGATCGGCACGGTGATGAGCCGATTGTCGCGCGCCAAGGGGCAACTGCGCGGCCGACTGTTCGAGTTGGAGTTGCAGACCGCCGGCCATCGTGCCGAGGCCACGGCTCAAGGTGCCTTCCTTCGCGATTCCCGATGACCCCCAGCGTACCGATGGCGAGCGAGCACACACATGGATGACAAGCGGTCCCCGGACGAACTTTCGGAGCTGATCGACGCGGTGCGTCCGGCCAGCGACGATCTGGCGCAGCCTGACTTCGCACGGCTCGCCGAGCGCAGCCGGCGCGATGCGCAAACGCGCGCCATTTTGCAGCGCAGCCAGCGTCTGGATCTGGCCATCGGCGATGCCCTGCAGGACTTGCCCGTGCCGTCCGGTGCCGTGGAGCGGTTGTTAACGACGCTGGCCTCGGCCGCCTCGGCGTCGAGTTCCGCAGTGCCGTCGCCGCCCCCTCCGGCAACGGACGCGCGTGCGCGGAAGGTCGTAACGTCGACCTCGGCCGGAAACGATCGGCCCGACTTCTCGAGTTGTGAAGCCGCCGTGAAACTACAGCGCGGCGCGCACGATACACCCGGCAGTGCCCACACGCCATCGGCGGAGGACGCGTCCCCCTCGCGCCGCTCGCGATTCCTGACCGGCGCCCTGGCCACGACAGCCGTGGTTGCGCTGGTGGGCTTGTGGGCCCTTCAACCGGCTGCGAGCCAGTTCGGACCCCATGAAGTATTGAACTTCCTGCATTCGGACTGGCTGTTCAACGTCGATGAAGAGACGCTTGTGCAAACGCCCATCGACGAGCGTCAGCCCCCTTCGCGCTACCCCATGGCGCACGCCGTGAGCGCGCCGGCCAAGGCGTGGCGGCGCATTTCCGACTTTCTGGGGCGCGGCGGCGTCGCCTATCAGTTGCGCAGCCCCGCAGCCCGCGCTACGCTGTACGTCGTGGACGTCGAAGGCGCGCAAGACGCCCCCAAGGTCGTCGATCTGCCGGCCGAGCCAAACGTCGAGCCACTCAATGAAACGGCGGGTAAAGCGATGTCGGTATGGCGCGAGGGAAAGCTGATGTACGTGCTCGTCGTGTGGGGCGGCGCGAACGAATATAAATCGTTCGTCACGCGCGGCGGCCAGCTCGCCCGCGCCAGCAATGCCAGCACCGGTTCGCCCTTCTCGGGCTAGCGCGCCGTCGCATGCCTGGAGCTGCGGTTCGAGTTCGTCGGGGCAACGACGCAGCGGGCAGACAACCGATGCGACGCGCAAGCACCGCCGATTCGAGCTAAACCCACGAGCCGCCGCCGGCCGAACAGATTCTAGAGGGGGTGTCGATCGGCTTCCTCCGGGGCGCGCAAAAATCGCGCGGTGGCTGCCCTTCCGGCCCAGGACGTCGATCGACGAAGAACACTTGCGGCGTTGCGCTGAAGTTGATCAGCGCCGACGCTGCGCGACTTCCGATGCGCGGGGCAACGCGCATCCTAGTTTGCAAAACAACCCATCCTGGCGAAAAGCGCAGGGACATCCTTGTCGGCTCGCCAGCGAGGAGCGATTGGAATGCGAATCCCATTGATTGCGTCCTTGGGCCTGGCCTTGCTTGCGCCCGCACTGGGCGAAGCACAAAACGCCGATGTCCGGCCGACGCCGGCGCCGACGCCGGCGAAAGTTACCACGGCCGATCACGAGTTCTCCTTCGGTCAGATGACGCCGACGCCCGAAATGTGGCTCTACCAGCAAGCCCTTCGGCGCTACAGCGACCCGCGCGCCGCCGTCCGCCGCCGCGCGGAATTCGAAGCCGATCAACGCCAAGCGCGCCTGGCCGCGCAGCGCTGGTTCGGTTATTCCATCGCGCGACCGACGGTCAGTCCGACTCCGATTAGCGGCACCTATTCGCCGATGTGGACTTCCAACTCGCCGTTCTCCACGGACTGGTGCGGCGTGAACCCCGTGACGATCGTCGCGCCGGTCACGCCCGTGCGGTCGAGCACGGGCTACGGGCTGTGGTAATCGCGATCGGCCGCGCCATCGACGGCGGAACATGCGGCGAGGCGCGTCACCATTAGCGCGCTGTTACTGGCCCTGCGCGTTGCAGACGGGTCCGTTTTCACCGGCGGCCGGTGAACGCTCGGGGAGCGGCGCGCCGTCCTCTTCCTCGATCGACGTGTTTTCCTGCCGCAGATGCTCCAGTTCCGGATCGGGCCCGCGGTAATTCTGGTCCAGGAAATACGCGTACATCACGGCCATGGAATCCTGGTCTTGCCCGGTGGTGTTGTTGTACACGCTCACCAGCTCGTACTCGTGATCCTTGTAGACCGGTACCCCCTCGGCGCTCGAAAAATACTCGACCTCCGCCAGGCCGATGGCCCCTTCCAGGTTGCGGATGCGGCTTTTGAAGATCGACTTGTCAGCCGTCACGTCGCGCAGCTCGAGCGACTCGGCAAACGGATGCATGTGTACGGCCAGGAAGTGCAGCGTGGTATCGAAGGGGAGGGCCATCATCGTCGTAACGCGGGTGTGATTCTCTTCGCGCCCCGGCTTGATGATCCAATGCGTCGAAAACCGCTGCCCTAGCGTATCGTTGAACTCATAGCCTTCGATGGCCGTCTGGCCGGGCACGCAGCAGGAAACACACGGGCCATACGACACATGCCCGTCGTGCGAAGCGTGGCCTGGCCCGGCCTCGTGCTCATGCGTCTGATGCTGCGCGTGGCCTCGGCCTGGCGCATGGTGCTCGGTTTTATCGCCGGCGGCCTCGTCCAACAGTTGGTCCGGGATGCGCCCCTCGTCTTCCAGCGACACCATACCCATCAGGGCCCGCTCGTAGAGTGGCTTCATCGGTCGAGCCGCTGCGCTGTCGCGGACGAAGTTGACGTCAACCTTGTGACGAACATCGAACGTCCGGTCGCGGACGTTCAGATTCAATGCTTGCGTGGAGAGGTCAAGGATCTCGTTCGACAGCACCGGAATGCCGAAGCCCGGCGGAAATTGAATCTGCAGCTCGCCTTGCGAGAGGGTGAACAAACGGCCGTCGAGCGGCGTCTCGGAGCGGAACAGGTCGTTGTGCCAGTCGGGGTCGAAATCGAGATTCGTGTGACACATGAATTGCTCAGGCATGTGCGTCGCGCCGTCGGCGCCGACCATTTCCACCTGGCAACCCGTGATCCACAGCAATTCGGGCTTGTCGACTTCGAGCAAGCGCAGCTCGCGATTGCTCCACGGTCCGGTCATCGACTTGTAGATCCGATCGATCGTGTAAACGGGCGAGATGGCCTGCAAATGGTCGCTCGCGCGCGTGACTTTTCCCGCGGCGGGCAACGTCTCATCGGCCTCTGCGGTGGCGGCGGTCGCCGGAGCGCGCGAACAGCCGACAAGCGCAAGCAGGCCACAGCAAGCCACGATCAGCAAATCGCTACGAACTTGAATCATTTCTCAGTCACTCCGCAGCCCAAAGCGAACCTGTCACGGTCTATTGTACTCCGACCTTGTGGGAACCAGACGCGTGCAGCTCCAGGTCGCCTGGGCGGACTTTGCCGGCCGACAATTTCGCGGCCGAGGTTAAGCCGCACGCGTCGGACAACCGATGTAATCGTACGTCCAACCTGTTACGGGGCGGACCATGAGGCTGGAGCCAGACGGCCCGGCAACCGGCTGCAACCCGGTCTAAGTGGGTTCGACTCCCACCGGCCTCTTAGAGAAACATCATGGCGAAAGGTCAGGCCGGACACAGGATGATCATCACGAAGCCGAGCTGCGAGCGGCTTCGCATTCGCCAGGCCCCCATGCTAAATTCTGGGGCATGACTCGCCCCTTGAACTTTGGCATTCTTGGCTGTGCCCGGATCGTGCGACGGGCCATTGCCGCGGCCTTGGCCGCCACTCCGGCGGCGCAACTATCGGCCATCGCCAGCCGCGACCAACAGACGGCGCGAGCCTGGGCTGACGAATATCGCATCCCCACGGTACACGATTCGTACGAGGCCCTGATCGCGGATCCGACGATCGACGCGGTTTATATTCCGCTCCCCAACGAGTTGCACAAGCCGTGGGTCCTGGCCGCCGCGGCCGCCGGCAAGCACGTGCTGTGCGAGAAGCCGCTGGCACTCAACGCCGCCGAAGCGCAGGAAATGGTCGACGCCTGCCGCCGGCACCGCGTGATCTTGTTCGAGGCGTTCATGTGGCGCCACCAGGCACGCGTCGCTCACGCCCGCAAGATGCTCGCCGGTGGCCAACTGGGCGAGCTGCGGCTGGTGAAAATGGATTTTTCGTTCGACATCGACCGCACGGACTGGCGCCTCGATCCGCGCCGCGGAGGCGGCGCGATTTACGACCTGGGCTGCTACGGTATCAATGCCGCCCGGCTGTTCACCGGCGCCGAGCCGGTCGAGGTACAAGCCCGGGCGCATAAGTATCAAACCGGTGTCGACATGACGATGTCGATGCTGCTCAGATTCCCGCGCGACGTGGTGGCGCTGTTGGATTGCAGCTTCGAATGCCCCTATCGCAACCGGATCGAGATCGTGGGCACGGCCGGCGCGATCGAGTTGCCGGAAGGCGTCCTGCCATCGCCGGAAACCGAGCTCGTCTTGCGACATGGCGAGACGGTCGACACGATCCGCTTCCCGAAGCATGATCAGTATGTCGGTGAGATCGAATGCTTTTGCGCAAGCGTAGCCGCCGGCCGCCTGCTCGACCCGGCCGAAGACGGCCTGGCGAACGTGCAAGTGATCGATGCCGTGCGGCGCGCCGCGGGTTGATAAGCAACGGGCCGTCATGTTTCGTAACTCGGTTCGCTCGGGTGCCGCGGGTGGCTAGCCCGCCGGTGCCGGACCTGGATTACCGGCCTCGCGCAAGGTCAATGCACAGCACTGGATCGGGATTCGGCCACAGATTCGGCCACAGATTCGGCCGCAATGACATGTCCGACGCACTGCAAGTCGTGACCACGACCGAGACCAAGGCGGACGCCGAGCGGATCGCGGCGGCGCTCGTCGAGCGGCGGCTGGCCGCTTGCGTGCAAATCGTCGGTCCGATCACCAGCACGTTTCGCTGGGAGGGTAAGATTCAGACGAGCGAAGAATGGCTGTGCATCGTCAAGACGCGGCGCCCGCTGTACGTACTGGTCGAGGAGGCCATTCGCGAGTTGCACCCCTACCAGGTCCCCGAAATCCTGGCCACGGCCGTCGTCGCGGGAAGCCAGACGTATCTCGATTGGCTGCGCGGTGAATTGTTGACGCCGGGAACCGATCACGAGTGACGAGAGTTACGGGCAGGACGGCCACCGCCGATGTACACTTTTCAGATCACGTTGCACGCTCGGCCGAGCGAAGCAGAACCCGGCGGCATGCTCGAAGTGGGCGGCCGGCAAGTTGCAACGCTCGCGGTCCCGCCCGCCGCGGTGGCCACGTGCTTTCGGATCAGCTTCGAGGAAGCCGAGGCGGCGCTTGCCCAATTGCCACGCATGTTCATCGAGCCGGATGGCTCGTTCGTGTGGGTGGCCGCCGAAGCCGAAGCGACATGGCAAGTGGACGGCGTTCTGTACGATCGCGACGAACGGCTGCTGTTTGTCGATCTGAAGGGCTCCTGCACGGCCACGGCTTTCGATCGATTGCTGACCGCGTTTGGCTGGCCCGAGACGGCCGTAATGATGCAGCTCACGCGCGCCGCGGTATTTCTCGACGAACCGACCTTCCGGCAATTCGCCAACCGCTGATCGCAACCGCGCGCCCACCCTCGAGCCCGCCCTACCACAGCGTCAGCGAATTCTCGAACAGCTCGGCCAGGTCATCTTCGCCGGCGGGACGCGGAGAAAGCTTGGTCACGCGATGCTGCACGAGCGCTCCCTTGGCCAGTGCCGGCACGTCGGCCACGGTGAAGCCGATCGCCGCCAGGCCGTTGGGCAGGTTCAAGTCGCGTATCAGCTCGACCAGCCGCCCGGCCAGAATCTCGCCAGCATCCGCGAGCGCCGCCCCCGAAACGCGGGCGCCCAGCACTTCCGCCGCGCGCAAATGGCGCTCGGGCAACGCCGGACCCGTGAAACGGAATACGGCGGGCGCCGTAAGGATCACGGAAATCCCATGCGGTACGAGTGCATGATCCTCGGGATACCCGGGCGGAAAATAACCTCGCACCATGCCGCTTACCGGGTAGGACATGCCGTGGCACAAGTGTACGCCGGCGTTGCCAAATCCCATGCCCGCGTAACTGCTGGCCAGCAACATGTTCCAGCGTGCCTCGTCATCGTCCGGATCGCGGCAGGCGCGCGGCAGGTAGCGTGCCGTCAATTCGAGTGCTTTGAGCGACCAGATATCGCTCACAGGATTTGCCCCTTGATACGCCGGGCGCAAATTCGGACGAGGGGGACGCGGCCGACTGTCGAAGGGAATGGCCGTGTAACTCTCCAGCGCGTGGCACAGCACGTCGAGCCCGCACGACGCGGCGACCAGCGGCGGCTGCGTGCGCGTATTGTCGGGATCGACGATGCCCAGCGTCGGCTTCAAGCGCCGATGCGCGATCCCGGTTTTGGCGTGCGTGGCCAGCAGATCGAAAATCGCGACGCCCGTCGTTTCACTGCCGGTTCCGGCCGTGGTCGGCACCGCGATCAGCGGCTTAAGCGGCCCAGGCACCGGCCGGGCCTTCCCGATCGGCGCGTTGACATACGTGAGCAGATCGGCCGGATACGTGGCGTACAGATTCGCGGCTTTGGCCGTATCGATGGTCGATCCGCCGCCCACGGCGACAAAGGCATCGAAGTCGCCCGCCGCAGCGATCGCGATGGCCTCTTGAAACGATTCGTCGGTGGGCTCGACGCGGACGCGATCATAAAGCTCGAACTGGATCCGCTCGCGCTCGAGCGACTCACAGACCTTGGTCACCGGCGCCAGCCGCGCCAGCCGGGCATCGGTCACCAGCAACACACGGCGGGCCTGCATGTCGGCCAGGTCCATGCCTACCTCGGACGTGGCCCCCGCGCCGAAGCGCAGATGGCTCGTGGCCATCTCGAATACGACGTCATGATCGTGGAAAGTGTCGGCCAAGCGTTGCGGACTCCCCAACTGGCGAGACTAGTTCGTGGACCGCTGCCCTGAAGCAGAGAAAGTGTACAACACGCGGGGGTGCCATGCTCACGCCTGCGTAAGCATGCCGACCAAAAGTCGCTTGATCAACGTGTCCACGGCGAGCGTGGACATGCCACCCGCCGGGTAACGGGCCACTAATCGCCGCTGACGCCGAAGTGCTCGAGCTTCTTGCGCAGCGTGGCGCGGTGCAGGCCCAGGCTGCGCGCCGCCGACATGCGCTGCCCGTGATGCGTGCGCAAGGCCACTTCCAAGAGCGGCGGTTCGACCAGCTCGAGCAGCCGATCGTACAGATCCTCGACACCTTGCGCGTCGCGATACTGATGTTCGGCCCAGCGGCGAATCAAGGTCGCGATCGTGGCCGCGTCGCTTTGCGGGTTTGAAAGCGTGACGGGCGCCGGAAAATGTTCGGGACCGATCAGCCCGCCCCGCGCCACGATAACCGCGTGTTCGACGGCATTCCGCAGTTCGCGGACGTTGCCCGGCCATGAGCGCCGGCAGAGCTCTTCGAGCGCCGTGGCGCTGAACCGCACGTTTTTGTCGTGCGGCTGACTGGTCGCCAGAAAATGCTCGGCCAAGAGCGGAATGTCCTCGGCCCGCTCGCGCAATGACGGCAATGCGATCTCGAACACTGCCAGGCGAAAGTAAAGGTCTTCGCGGAAGTTGCCGCGGGCGATCTCGCCGCGCAAGTCCCGGTTCGTGGCCGCGATCACGCGGAACTTGCTGGTCGCCGGTTGCGTGGCACCCACGGGCGTGACTTCGTCCTGCTCCAGCACGCGCAACAGCTTCACCTGGACGCTCGCCGGAATGTCGCCCGCTTCGTCAAAGAACACTGTGCCGCCGTCGGCCAGCTCCAACAGCCCCTTGCGATCGCCGGTGGCGCCGGTGAAAGCGCCGCGCGCGTGGCCGAACAGCTCGCTTTCGACGAGCGTCGGACTCAAGGCCGCCAGGTTGACCGGCACCAACTGCGTGCCGGCGCGCAGCGAATGGCGATGAATCGCGCGGGCCACCAGCTCCTTGCCCGTGCCACTTTCGCCCGTGATCAACACCGAGGCGTCGGTCCGCGCGACCAAGGCAATCCGCTTGAAGACCTCCTGCATCGCGGGACTGCGCCCCAGCAATTCGTCTTCGACCGACGCGGGCGCGGGAGCCGCTGCCGCGTGTACCACCTCGGTCGGACGTGACAGTGCCCGGGCGACGACATTGGCCGCCTGGTCCAAATCGAACGGCTTGATCAAGTAGTCGAACGCGCCGTGCCCCAGCGCCCGAACCGCCGTCGCCAGGCTGCCGAAGGCCGTCATGATCACGATCGGCAAGTCGGGCAGCAGGCGCCGCAAGCGATCGAGCGCTTCCAGCCCGTCCATGCCGGGCAGGCGGATATCGAGCATCATCAAATGCGGCGCATCGCGGCCCACGTGCTCGAAAGCCTCTTCGGCGCTCGACGCCACGGTGACCCGATGACCGCTTTCGGTCAGCAGGCGGCGCAAGGCCCAGCAGATGCTCTCTTCGTCATCGACGATCAATATGTGGCTCATGGGAACTCACGCGAGGGAGGTTTTCTTCGTAGTCGGCTCGTGCGGCGCGGCTACCGGCGACGGTGCGACCGATGTCGAGGCCGGCGGCTCGGCGGGCGGAGGGTCGCCGGCCGGTAACGAGAGCTCGAAACAGGTCACGTTTTCGTTTCGGGTATACAATAGGTGGCCGCCGTGCCCTTCGGCCACTTGCCGAGCCACGGCCAGCCCCAGGCCTACGCCCTCGGGCTTGGTGGTCTGAAACGCTTCGCCCAGGCGCTGCGCGATCTCGGGCGGCAGGCCGGCGCCGTTGTCCAGCACGCGCAGGCGCACTTGTTCGTAATCGGCCAAGAGTTCGACGCGCACCCAGCCCTCTTTGCCGATCGCCTCCAGGGCATTGAGCATGAGGTTCATGAGCGCTTGCCGCAACTGATCGCGGTCGGCGTCGAGCGTCGCCGGCGCGCTGGGCACCGCGCACGCCAGCTCCACGCGGCGATGCTGCGCCGTCGGCATCAATAGCGCTACCAGCTCCGCCACCAGCTCGCGCGGATCGAACACCGCGCGGCGCGGCCGCTCGGGCTGGCCGGCGGCCAGGAAGCGCTTCAGATGATCTTCGATCAAGCGCAACTGCCGCAGCGCCACGTCCAGGCTCTCTTGATCGGCGGCGTGACAATTTCGCGCGTGCATCTGCACCGCCATCAGCGCTCCGGTGACGTCGTTGCGCAAATGATGCGCGAGCGCCCCGCTCAGGCGCCCCAGAATCGACAGCCGTTCAGCCCGGGCGATGGCGCGGCGCAACTCGTCGAGCTGGCGGGCCAGCTCGTTGACGCTGATCGCCACGTCGCGCACTTCGTCATTGCGCGCGGGGATCGGCAGCAGGCGAAAATCTCCTTCGGCCAGCCGGCCCACCTGCGTGCGCACCTCGACCAGTGGCAGACTGAGCTGGCGGGCAATCCAACTGGCCACGGCCGCGCACAAGGCCAGGGCCACGCCCCCTACGACCAACGGCGGAAGCGCCGCCTGGCGGCGCAGGTCGCGCAGCTCGCGCTCGGGATACAACACGTGTAGCAGGGTGGTCGTCGCGGAAACCGCGCGGCGATTGGCCCGCAGCGCGACATGAAAGAACCGGTCCTTGCCCAGCGTGATGATCGGCCCCAGGTGCAGATCCTGCCACTGGTCAATCACGTGCTCGGCGGGGGGAAAATCGTCGAACGCCAGGCCGCTATGGATGAGCCCCTCGGTGGCGATCCGCTTGCCGGTGGTGTCGGCCAGCACGAACTGCGCGCCCGACAGGCCGTGCATTTGCTCGAGCACGTGCGCCGTGACGGGAAAGGTCGACGTCAGGTACGTTCGCGCGACGCTGCGCAACTGCTCTTCGATGTGTCGCTGTGCCCGCCCCGCCGCCCAATAGGCGCTCAACAAGCTGACGCTCAGCACGGCCGCCAACATCATCCCGGCAAACGGGAGCAATATCTGATAGCGAATTGGCCAGCGCATGGCGACCGCGGTCCCCAAGGATCAGTAGTTCTCGCTCATGATAAAAGCCCGAATGGGGGAGTTCAACCTTGGGAAAGCGGCGTTGATCGGTTCGGTCGGAAGCGCGCGTCTGTGACGATGAATGCGCGGCCAAAAAAACGCCGTACCGACATGAATTCTGGTGCTCACGGAGCAACCCTACACCGATCGTCGGCGCGCGTGAAAACCAATGTAGGGTGCCCTGCGGGCACCAAGGCCGTGGCGCGGGACGTTCCGTGGGCAAGCGTCGCGGTCGTTGCCCCGTGTGCGCTTGCGCGCGCGGATTCGTTTTTGGTAATTCTGGTGCTCACAGAGCACCCTACAGCATGCTCCTCGTGCTCGCAGAGCACCCTACGGGGCGCGCATGCGACGACGATGCAGCGCAAAAATAACGCGGTCGCGTCCTTCGAAAGACACGACCGCGAAAATGGTCAGCAGATTGTCATGCGTTGACGTATCGCCGTGCCTCACGGAGGCGAAACCGGTTCGCCGCCGGCGCGGGTTGAGAGGGCCTGGTAAAGACCGATGATCGGCAACTGCGCGCCGCTTGGCAACGTGGTCGTCTGGGTGAAATTGGGATAGGTGCCCGTGGTCAGCGGCAGCGTGAGGGTGGTTGAATAGTAGTTGGGTGTGCCGCCGGTGTTGCTGCCATGGTAACCAAGTCCGCCATTGGCGCACTCGATCGCGGTTTGCAGGTAACGAACACTTCCATCGGCCATGAGGAAGTTCGCACCGCCGGTGTGCGAGCTGCGGAATCCGCTCACAAGATGCGGTCCCGAAGTGGTGTGAGCGGTGCTGTTGCAGGCGTTAATGTTATAGGCTGCAAGGGTCGGCGCGATCACCTGCAAGCCGCCGCCCAGCGAAGCGCGCTCTTGCATCACCGGGTATTG
>DASZWQ010000199.1 GCA_035546535.1 Pirellulales bacterium
TGAAACCCTGCAACTTCCCCGCAACCACCGCCGGCGTCGACCTCCGTGTCATTGCAAGCCCTCCCTCGGTTGAGATGGCTTCAACAAATAACACACCCACCCATGGCGCAAAAAGCGTGCCGAACAGTATTGCCCTCTCCCCTGAGGGGAGAGGGATGAGGCAGAGGGCAGAATGGAACACCGGAACGCGAGCCGGGTTCTGCAGAGCGCGACTACTGCCAGGCGGATTTCGTTGCGCCGCTGGCGTCTTGCCACACCGGTAGCCAGGCCAGGGCGGTCAGTTGGACCGCGATGTCGGCTTTCTTCGGTCGTAGCGAGATCGTTTCCAAGGTCTCGGTGAGCGGATCGGTCCTGGCCTGGGCCGCCGCGGTTTCGGTTTCGAGCTCCTGGGCCAATTGCGCGGCTTGTGCCTGAAGGGCCTCGACCGATTCCTCGGCCTCGGTGACGTCGGCCGATTGCTTCATCGAGCGGCCTACGCCGCGGGCCGCGGTTTGCGCTTTGCGCACCGTGGTGGCACTGAGGCGCTTGCGCCCCAGCACGACATCCAGAATCGTGGCCCCGAAAGACATCAGGGTTTGCAACACTTCGCCCCGGGCTTCGCTCTTTTCGCGCGAGACTTTTTGCTGGGCCTTGCGAATGCGCTCTTCGAGCGCGGCCTGCTTGGGAGCGTATTTCTCGCGCAGCTTCGCCAGCAGAGCGTCGCGCTCTTCGCGGGCCGCCTGTTGCAAGCGGATGCGAAAGTCGCGCTCCGATTCGTCGGGCTTCGACACCTGGTCGAGCGACGCGCTTTTCAGCAAATCGATTTTCACCAACCGGCACACAGCGTCGGCAAATCCTTTTTGCCAACCGGCGGCGGCCTTGGCGTTCGATCCCTCGCCCGGTAACGGCGCGAACAGCGCCTGCGCGGCAGGCTGCTTTTCCAGGTCGTCGTCGGTGAGCTGCGCCGGCTGGGCCGTGGTCCAATCGATGGCGCCGGTCGTCGCGTGAAAGCCGGCCAACCAGCAGATCGGCCGCTGGGCATCGATCGCCAACTTTTTGTCGGCGAAGTGTACCGTCGCCATGCCGAGCACGACGGGCTGGTAAACCAGCTTCGCACCCGTCGCCTGCGCGCCGCGCACCGGCACGAAGAACTGCGGAATCTGCGGCGGCACCAAGGGTGCGGATGCGGTGAGATCGCCGCTGCTGACGGCGCCGGTGGGCAAGCCACCAGCGGCACCCGCGGTCGCACTCTCGCCTGTGGCGCTGGCACTGGTGGACGAGCTGCCAGGGGCACCCGCCGCGGTCGTCGTATTTGCGGCTTTGGCATCCGGCTGGGAATCACACAACTTCTTGATTTGATCGCGCGACAATGGGCCGCACAGATACGACATCGCCCAGCGCGCCTGAAAGACGACCGGCGCATCCTCGTGAACGTTGTTCATCAAGAAGATGCGATTCTTCAACCCGGAGAGCACGTGGGCGATCGCCTGTTTGTCGAACTGCGCGCCGGCGCTGGCCGCGGCGCCTTGCAGCCCTTCGATCACGCGGGCTTTGTCCCGTTCGGTTTGCAGCCGGCCCAAGAACCACGTGCCGGCGTTGGCCAGTCCCTTGTAATCGAGGTCGACCGGGTTTTGCGTGGCCAGCACGATCCCTAATCCGAACGCGCGAGCCTGCTTGAGCAGCGTCAACAGCGGCAGCTTCGACGGCGGATTCGCGATGGGCGGGAAGTAGCCGAAAATCTCGTCCATATACAAGAGCGCGCGCAGGCTGGTGGCGCCTGATTGCGTGCGCATCCAGGAGAGCGTTTCGTTCAACAAGAGTGACACGAAAAACATCCGCTGCGAATCGTCGAGGTGCGCGATCGAAAAGATCGAAATGCGCGGCTTGCCGGTCGCCGAGTGCAAGAGGGCGCCCACGTCGAGCGGCTCGCCTTCGAGCCAGGCCGCGAAGCCGGGCGCCGACAGCAGGTTGTTCAGCTTCATCGCCAGGGCAAACCGTTCCTTGGCCGGAAAGAACGATTCGATGTCGACGACGCCGATTTTTGCCACCGGCGGCTTTTGGATTTGCTCGATGACGGCTGACAAGTCGAGATTGCGGCCCGCGCGCCAAGCCGTCTCGAGGATCGTGGCCAGCAGGATGTGTTCGCGGCTGGTGAGCGGATCGACGGTGAGCCCGATGAGCGCCAGCAGGCCGGTCACGGTGGAATTGATCCGATCGCGCAGCAGATCGGCGTCTTCGCGGACCGCCGGCGTCGGCGCGGCAAACGCCTGTAGCACCGATACGCGCCGGCCGGCACTCGAACCGGGCGTGTAAATGGCGAAATCCGCGGCGGCGCGCATCCGCGCGATGCGATCGCCGTCTTCGCCCCACTCAGCGAGTCCCTTTTTCCACGTCTCGGCCTGTTGAGTGGCGAACTCCTGCACCGATAAGTTTTGCCGGCGAGCGTCGTCTTCGTTCACCCACGGCGCGAAATCCTCGGGCCGTAGCTGCGGGAACGTGAGCAGCAGGTTCGTGAGGTCCCCCTTGGGATCGATGACGATGGCCGGGATACCGTCGATGGCCGCCTCTTCCAAGAGCGTCAGGCACAGGCCGGTCTTGCCGCTGCCGGTCATGCCGACGCAGACGGCGTGGGTCAGCAAATCCTTCGAATCGTACAACAGCAGCTTGTCGCGCGGCCGGCCACGATCGATGTCGTACTCGCGCCCGAGATAAAAGACGCCCAGCTTTTCAAACGCGTCAGGCTTGATATCCATCGCGAGTCACAGCTTAAGTTGGTCGCGGCCGGGGAAACACGTCCACAGATTCCACAGATTACGCAGACAAAATGCAAATCAAAGAGGACGTGCGGCGCTTCGCCCTTCTCCTCATATGTGAAATCTGCGTGATCTGCTCAGTAAATTGCCCGGAAGCCAACGTCGAAACATAACCGCCAACGCATATTTTCATGCCTTCGGGTGCCGCTCGGGCGGCATGAACACTGCGGATGCATTCCTCTTCTTTAATTCGCTTCATACCGACGCACCGGCGGCGCTCACCGCGGGCCAGCGTTTCGCCCAGGGGCGCGCTTCTTCGAGCTGCGCGGCCAGACGCAACAGCATCGCCTCGTCTCCGTGCCGGGCCATGAAGTGGCTGCCGATCGGTAATCCTTCGGCGGTCCAGTAGAGCGGCACCGACATGGCCGGCTGCCCTGTCGCGTTGGCCAGCGGCGTGAACGGGCAATATGCCTGCAGCCAGGCGATGATGTCCTCGGACGATTGCGATTGATCGAGCTCGCCCAGCTTGATCGGCGGCCGCGCCAGCACCGGCGTCAATAGCAGGTCATATGTAGTCAGGAACTTGATCATCGCCAAGTTGGCCGACTGCAAGGGACCGGTCCACGCCAGGCTCACGTCCGAAGGGGTGTTGTGGCTGTCGATCTCGACCAGCTTCATAGTCCAAGGCTCGAAGCTGTCGGGCGGAATCTTGTTGCCCATAAACCTCTTCACGCTTTTCAGCACGCGACCAGCCACCGCCGCCCAGAGAACCAGGAACGCGTCGCCGAAGGCCTTTTCGTCGAACTTGGGCTCGGCTTCTTCGACGTGGTGGCCAAGATCGGCGCACAGCTTGGCGGTCGACTCGATGGCGGCAGCGCAATCGGGATGGACTTTGTTGCCTGCGAAATCGGTGAGGCGAAAGGCAATGCGCAGCTTGCCCGGCGCGGCGCCGACTTCTTCGAGGAACGGCCGCTGGGGCGCTGGCGCTAGCCAGCGCTCGCCGGGCGTGGGCCCGCGCGTGGCGTCGAGCAACGTAGCGCTATCGCGCACCGAGCGGCTGACGCAGTGTACGACCGACAGACCGTCTTCGTGTACGCTCGGCGCTTCCGGATTGCGACCGCGATTGATTTTTAAACCGAACAGGCCGCAGCAGCTCGACGGGATGCGGATCGATCCGCCGCCGTCGCTGGCCGAGGCGAGCGGTACGATGCCCGCGGCCACGGCCGCCGCCGAGCCACCGCTCGATCCGCCACTGGAGCGCGTCAGGTCCCACGGGTTTTTCGTAGCGCCGTAGGCGCGCGGCTCGGTCGTGGGCACCAGGCCGAACTCGGGCGTGCTCGATTTGCCGATCACGATCAGGCCCGACTGCTCCATCCGATGCACGACCTCGGAGGTGTTCGGCGAGATGTTCCCTTTGAAGAACTTGGAACCGTAGGTGAGCCGCACGCCCTTGAGCTGTTCAAGATCCTTGACCAAAAACGGCACGCCGGCGAAGGGACCGGTGCCGAGCGGTTCCGCGGCGCGCTTGCGCGCCTGGTCGAAACACTTCGTCACGACGCTATTCAACTGCGGATCGAGCTTTTCGACGCGGGCGATTGCCGCTTCGACCAGTTCGAGCGGTGTCACTTGCTTCTTGCGCACCAGTTCGGCTTGGGCCGTGGCGTCGAGCGCGGCGAATTCATCGAGCTGCTTCGTGCCGGCATGCTTCGCGCGTGCCTTGCTTGTGGCCAGCGAAGGCAAGCCTGACGCGGCCAGGGCTGCCGCCGCGGTTCCCAGAAACTTTCGACGCGTCGGTTGATTCATGGCGTGTGCCTCGTGTGCATTTGCGCGAAAGTCAGGAATGGTAGGGTGAGGAAAGCGGCTGCCTACAGCTCGTCGTAAGGAGTCTCGAACAGCAGCGTCGCCTCGCGAACGTCGCCTTTCTCGAATCCCCGGCCGAACCAGCGCGCGCGCTGCTCCGAAGTGCCGTGCGTGAACGAGTCAGGCACCGCGTAGCCCTGCGCCTGTTTTTGCAAACGATCGTCGCCGATCTGGTTTGCCGCGTTCAGCGCCGAATCGACGTCGCCGGGGTCGAGGTAATCGAACTTCTCTTGCGCGTGATGGGCCCACACGCCGGCCAGGAAATCGGCCTGCAACTCCAATCGCACCGAGGCCTGGTTCTTATCGCCACGGCCAAAGCCGCGCTGTTGCTGCGCCATGTCGGCAAAGCCCAGGAGCCGCTGCACGTGATGCCCGACTTCATGCGCGAGCACATACGCGCGGGCGAACTCGCCGGGGGCGTGCAGCTTTTTCTCCATGTCACGATAGAAGCCCAGGTCGATGTAGACCTTGCTGTCGCCGCCGCAATAGAAGGGGCCGACGGCGGCGCTGGCCAGTCCGCAGGCCGACTCGACCCGCCCGTTGAACAGGACCAACGTCGGCGGCTCGTAGCGGCGCCCCATCTTCGAGAAGATGTCCGTCCACACCAACTCGGTATCGCGGAAGACGACTTTGCTGAACTGCGCCAGGCGCTCTTCTTCGGGGTCGGGCGGGCCCTCTTCGGCCGGAGCGCCCTGCTGACCGATGTTCACACCCGGCGCGTTGAGCAGTTGCTGCGGATCGACCCCGAAGACGAGCGCCAGGATGATAATGATCAACAGCCCGCCACCGCCGATGGCCACGGTGGGCCCGCCCATGCGGCGTCGATCGTCGACGTTCTGACTTTCCTCACGACCTTCCCAGCGCATGGCGTACCCCGCAGAGGTGATGGCAGAAATGATATGCCTTCGAGCCAGGGACGAGGGACGAACGCCCTCGGGCGGCATTTCCTTTCCGGGGATGCGCCGACCGAGCGCAATATTAATCCCCTCGTCGCTGAGCGACAACGTTTGGAAATCCGTTTCGCTCGCGGCGCAACGGAATTAGCTCGAACGGCTGCTGGGCAATTGTCGTCGCGGAGGGGCGATCGCTTACTTCAGCAGCCACTCTACGGCTTCGGCCGCCTCTTTCTCTTCGCTGCCGTCGTAGCTGGTTACCTCGTCTGGTCTGCCGGCGGCCTGATAGGTTGCGGCGACGATCTCGGGCGCTTCGCTTCCCTCGCCGGCCAGCCACAGCGCGTGCGGCGCGGCCAGGGATAGGAAGCCCGGCACGTCGCCGTATTTCACGGCGCCGGGCAGGAAGTTCACGTCGTCGATCTCGGTCAGCTTCGCGAAGCGGAATCCAGCCGTGTCGATCGCCGCGCGATCCACGGCCCGGCCGGCCTGTGCCACGGCCGCCGCTACCCAGACGCCCGCGCCGTCGAGTCCCATGAGATCGACCAACTCGGGCTTTTCCTCGTGATTGCGCACGAACGCCACGATCGACAAGAGATCGTGTACGCGCTCGGCGAAGAGCGGATGGTTGTAGCCGGTCGTGTAGCCGGAGAACGCCCGATCGTTCTTCACGCGGCGCGTTTTGGTGGGCGCCTTGCCGTCGGCATTGAATTCGCCTTGATAAAGCAGATCGACGCCGACCACGGTCGCGCCGTCGTCGAGCAGCGTGCGCACCTCGGGCTTGGGACTGCCGTCACTGGCGAAGAGCCCGGCCTTGCCGTTTTCGTCGGCCCAGATGACGACCTGCTTGCTCCACTTCTTGGGGTGCAGGAAGACCGTCGGCAGCGCCGAGCCGTGTTCGCGATTGCGCACCAGCCCCAGGTACTCGGTGTACGTGCCGCGGTCTTTTTCGGCGACGTTTTCCCAGCTGAGTTCATCGGCCGACGGGAAATGGTCGCCGATCATCACGTCGGCGGCGCCGCCCACCACGCGCCGATATTCCTCCAGGCTGTTGGCGTCCGTCGGCTTGAGGGCCGCGATCTGCTTGCGTGCGTCGGCGGTCATGTAGCGCAGCAAGCTGCGCTCGTAATCCTCGCCCGACGGCGGCCTGGGATGGGAGTCGTCCCACACCGACATTTCCTGCTTCGTCAGCGGCTGGTAATCCTCTTCCACCACGGGATGCGCCAGGCCGAGTTTCAGGTGCGCGTTGAACCAGCCATACATCACGGCCCGGCTGACATAGTTGTAGTTGTGCCCGAAATGATTGAGCGGCTTGGCCATGACGTTCAATTCGGCGCCGAGCAGCTTGTACAGTTGCTTCAGCTCGGGCAGGCCCTTGGTCGCGATCTCCTTCGTCCAATCGTCGGCGCCGGTCATGCCGAGCGGTTTGGGGGCGAACAGCCCGGCGAACTCGACATTGCCCGTGTCGATGCGCAACAGCGGCGCATTCTCGCACGTGCAGCCCCCTTGCATGGCCGTCGAGACCATGACCGCCGGAAAGGCCACGGCCGGGCGCGGATCGATGCCACAGAGCAAGAATGTCTGCGTGCCACCGCCGCTGGCGCCGGTCACGCCGATCCGCGTTTCGTCGACGTCCGGCAGCGTCACGAACCAATCGAGCGTTCGCAGCGAGTTGTACGTCTGCAGGCCCATGATGTTCTGCAAGTGCAGCTCGGCTTGCGGGCTGAAGAAGCCCCAATTCTCGGCGGTTTCCATCTGCGGCCGGCGGCGCTGGTACCGGTGCGCCAAGTCGAAGGACAACTGTTCGCTGTCGGCATATCCGACCATGTCGTAGGAAAACACGACGCAACCCATCCGCGCCAGTTGCACGCACAAGGATTGCAACGGGCTGCGACCACCGACCTCGAAACGCTCGGCGCCTTCGACGAGTTGATTGCGCACGGTGTCGTAACCGGCGTCGTGAAAGCGCCCGTGCTGCCAATGTCCGTGCGGGAATAGAACCCCCGGGCATTTGCCGGTGGCGTCTTTGGGCCGATACAAGCTGCCGGTGACGAAATGGCCCGGGTAGCTTTCCAGATAAACCTTTTCGACGGTGTATTCCGGCCGCTCGACGCGCCCGTGAATCACGGCATTGGCCGGCGTCTTTTCCGGCATGGGCCAGATCCCCTGCGAAACGAGGATCTGCCGGCGCACGACCTCGGCCCGCTTCTTCCACGCGTCGACGGTTTCCGGAACCGTGAACGGAAAGTAGCCGTCGAGATCCTTGAGCGGCCCCAGTCGCTTGTCGTCGGGCACCTTCCCCTCGGGCAATACGCGCGGAGCGATATTTACCGGCGCAGTATTTATCGGAGCGGTCGGGGCCGGCGCGGCGGCGCGAACGGTCGCGGCGGCGAGAACACCACCGAGAGCAAACATGACAAGTGATCGATGTCGACGCGGCGTCAAGGACATAGGTGCAGACTCCGAGGGCGGGAAGATAGCGGAGTTTCGGGGCGGGACTGTATCTCTGCCACCACTGTAAATCACCGACCGGCGCGGTGCCAGCGACCATCCGGCGACCGTCGGCGGGGCGATTTCGACGAGTGCGGGGCTTTCCGCGATTCGCCCGGATCGCCGACACTCCTCGCATCACATCCGGGCTTGCCGAACACGAAAAGGAGCGACGGATGCGTTTTCCTGTGCGCGCGATTGATGGGCCGCGCACGCCAGTGAAGCTCGATCCGCGCCTTCTGGTCGCACACATTCGCGCCTCTGTGGGCGCAAGAATTTGGAAAGACGGCATACGGCCTTATCCGGAGAACGCTTCGCTCTTCATCGGGCAGACGCAGGATGGACACGCGCGCATGGCTGTGCGGCTGGCAACTCTGCGCAGTGAGAACGACGAACCCCGGCCATGAGTTGCGGACCGTCCGACGCGTGCCAGGTCGGTCATTATGTCGGGCACGCCTCCTTGGTCGCTGCCCCCGTTCAGCAGGGGGCAATGCCCAAGGGGCTACCGGAGTCACGCGCGGCGCGGCCTGTAACAAAGTGCGATTCAGGGACGGAGTGAGCGCGTGCGGATGTTGCGCGTCGGGGGCCGTGGCCCAGCCGATCGCGGGCGTGCGCACGGACATAAGTGCTGGAAAATAAAGGCATTATGTCGTGGGGATGTTCGCCGCAGTTGGACCAGCCAATTTCTCTGTTTTTTTAATTGACACCACCCTAAATGTGTATATACTACGACAAAGTTGCGCGGCATGCGCGCTCATTTCGTTACTTTCGGCAATCGTGTTACAGCAAGGAGCGAACGCCAATGATCCGGACGCGTATCGATTCCTTGCTCCTGCTTGGGCGCATGTGTGCGCTCGCGGCTGAACAGGCCGCATTTCTGGCGATGGCCACCCGTGCTGTTCTCGCACCCGGTGCCGTCGCGATCCGTTCGGATCGCGCATCTTGCCACTTCCTTGACGTTCCGATGCAGCCTGCTCGTTCTGAGCCTGCGCGGACGTTCGACTTGCGCCGCCCTGCGGCGGCGTACATGCGCGGTGCGACGTGAGGAAAGCAGTTCGAAGAGACCAGACAGGCGGACGATTATTGCCCAAAAACACGCAACAACGAGGGGGACCAAATAGAGCAGTGCAGTGAAGAGTCGAGAGGTTGAAACTAGGTCTTTGCAAACGCCTGCGCGGAGGCTCTCAGTTCGGGGGGGCAGCGCTCCTGTTGTTTTGCAGGCTGAATGAGTGGACTGAGCAACGTCAGAAGAATTCTGCAAACTGGGAGTCGCTAATGATCTTGAAATCTGTAAATCGAAAATGGACGTTCCCCACATTGGGGTTTTTGGTCGTCCTGGCATCGGCGCAACTCGCAAGCGCCGCTCCGGTGCCGATCAGCTTCACCATCGACACCACAGGGGGTGCGACGGGGCTAACCCCCATCTCGAACGCCTCCGGTAACGTCGGCAAGTACGCCTCGGGTAGCTGGTTGACGCTCGGTGGAAGCGTCTCCGGTTCGCTCAGCGGTATCAGCTTCAGTGGTAGTTTCAGCCCACAGGTCGCCGCATCGGGCAGCTTTTCGACGGGCAACCCGGGCAGCTTGACGTCGTACCTGGGCGGCACGCTCAATGCCACGATCGATCCGACCACCGGCACGATTGCCTTCGGTGGCGGTTCGAGCGCCGATCCTTCGTTGTACAACGGCAAGTTCCCCGAGGTCGCGGCGGCGCCCGTTCCCCTCACCCCGCAGGCCGGCGGCGGCGCCAGCGGCGCTCCGGGTAGCGGCCCGGCCGACTACGGCATCAGCATGAAGGTGACCGCGCTGAGTATCTTCACCGCGGCCACCGGCACCGGCGCCGTTCGCAACTCGGCCTTCGACGTTACCGGAGCTGCCGTACCGTTGAGTGGTGCGCCTGGCAACCAGACGTTCGTCACCAACAACAATTTGGCGCTCACCATCACCGCCGGAGATTTCGACTACAATCTCAAGGGCGGAACCCCGCTGGGAATCACGGTCCCTGACATCATCGGCACGACGTCGCTGGTGGGTGCTCCCGCCGCGGTGACGACCGGTGGCGTTGGAACCCTGACCTCGACCGTGGTCGATCCGGTGCGCCAGATCTACAACTACATGATCTCGATCCCCGTGAAGTCGACGATCAACGAGACGATCACCTCCGGGACCACCACGATCAATGCCACGATCACGGTCACGGGCACTATCGCGGGCTACGCCAACAACGTGCAAGTGCCGGAACCGGGCTCGCTGGCCCTGGCCGGGATTGCCGGCGTGGTCGGTTTGATCCCGCTAGTGCGCCGTTATCGATCGCGTAGCAATGCCTGACTCAACGCTACCGTTGAGCCAAGCTGCGTAGTGTTTCTGTGAACTTTGCAGCCTGGCTCTTGGCTACCCGAAACGGTCGCCAAGAGCCGGCTGCTTTTTTATTGCGCCGTGGTCCGGCAGATATGCGCACGGCGACAATCTTTTCACCATGTTCGCACGTGCCACAAGCACGGTCCTTGATCAACTGGGAGAGCGAATATTCGACATCAAGAATCGGGATGGCAAGCGTCTTGTGCCGGCTGCTCTCACGAAGCGCGTGAGCGTGTGTTTCATAGTGGCCGCTCGTTGATTTGCCAGATCGCCATGGCCACGGCGAGCGTGCCCCTACCCCCCAAAACCCGAAGGGAACGCGTGACAGCCCATCCGTTCGGCGGCAAGCGATATCCGGTGATGCGGCGAAGAGTGCGCTGCGGCCCCCTACAACTTCAGGTAAATCCCCTTTTTCTCCATGCTGCGCACCACCAGGTAGATGACGCCGAAGTACACGGCGAAAGCGGCCGCCACGTACCACGACGGCGCGTCGCTCGGCACAAAGGGCTCGACGGCATTGCCCACCAGGTTGTGTACGATCCACGCCAACAGGGCGTTGGAACCGAACGTGCGAAACAGGCCCAGTTGCCAGCCCCACTTGTCGCACACGACATAGAACAGCGCGTACAGGGCCAGGGCGAAGCCGGCCGCGAACACGTGGTACGAGGGGGTGGCGGCCCGCTGGCTCATCATCCAATAGTTGCGCTTGCGCAGGTCGGTGTTCGGCGGGGCCACGAACGGCGGCTCAGCCCATTGCCACGACCAATCGCGCCACCGCTCGCTGTCGGGGATGACCCCATCGGGAGCGATCTCCTGTTCGTGCAACTCGGCCACGCGATGCTCGGGCACGTTGTAAAGCGTGGTCAGGCCGGATAGACCCCAACCGATGCCCATCAGGATCGCGCCCCAGGCGAGCATGCGGACGACGCGTCCCCAACCTTGGCCTGACAGCACGGTATCGCAGGCCAGCGTGCCGACGATCGTGGGGACGCTCCAGGTGAGGAAGCCCAACGGCCCGCCGTCGACGCCGTGGGACAGCACCCAGTCGAAATAGAACCAGTGCGAGAGGAAAACCTGCAGCCCGACCGACAGCAGCATGTACACCACGCGCACGCCGGCGCCGGCGCGGATCACCGGCGTGATCCACAGGCTCGTGGCCGCGATGTGCATGAGCGGGCTGGCGAACCAGGCTTTGGTGACGGGGATCTCGAAGATCTCCCACCAGCCCATGTGCGTGAGCTGATCCCAATGCTGGGCCCGCGCTTGAACGTGCTCGATGATCAAGGCCACGAGCGCCAGGCCCAGCAGTCGTTTTATGACGTGCCCGTATGCCGACAGCAACCCTTCGCTGGAGGCGCGCCGCCCGAAGGTCAGCCGATAGGCGAACCCCACCGCAAAAAAGAATTGCGGCATGATCGTGTCGGCGTAACTGCAGTACGTGTTGTGATGCTTGAGAATAAGCGGCGTCGCAGCGTAAGCGCCGACGAAATTCACGAACACCATCCCCACCACGGTGTAACCGCGGAACTGATCCAGCGACGACAGGCGGGACTTGGGGACGGCGGCAGCAGTGGCGGCAGTCGTAGACATAAAAGGCGGGCGGGGCAGGCAGGTGGGCGAATCGGCTGAGGCAACGATTCTATCCTAGCTGCTGGGTACGGGCTACGCACGCCATTGCCGCCAACGTTCGCCAACGTTCGATTGCTCCTCCCCATCCCAACGGTCATAATCGTCGAAGGCTCGCTCGTGCACGGCGCGCCGGTGAACAGACGAGAGGTCGGGCGGATGAAATACATCCTTTCACTCTGCGCGCTGCTGCACTGTGTTGGCGTGGCCGGCGCCGATCCCTTGAAAGGTGTCGTCGTTTGTTACAACGGCCAGCCCGCCCCTGGCGCCACGATAAGCGCCGCGCGCATCTTCCATTCCCCTCCGTGGCGCGCCACGGTGACCGCCGCCGCAGATGGGGCGTTCAGCATCGATCTGCCGCGCTGCGCGGGCAGCGAGCGATACATTATCGCCGTCCGGCACCAGAACGAAGGAGCCGAGTTCTACGAGACACTCGACGCGCAAGGGAAATCCGTCCGGCTCGAAGGGCAATCGCTTCCTCCGATGACGGTGCATCTGCGTCCCGGAGGCGCGTTGCGTGGCCGCGTTCTCCAGGCCGAGGACGACCGCCCCATTCCGGGCGCCAGGCTCTTTCTCGATACAGGGGAAGTTCTTACGACCGACGAGCGCGGCGCCTTTCGGCTAACCGGACTCACCATGAAGGATCATAATTTGATCCCGGTGGCCGCCGGGCGCGTGCGCCCTTACGTGCTTTTTGATAATACGCACCGACCCGACTGTGAACTCGACTTGCGCTTGCCCCGCGGGGCCACGATACGCGGTCGCATCCTCGATGAGCGTGGCGATCCGATCACCAACGCGTACCTCACGCGCCGTTCTTCAGGAACGTCTTCGACGTTGAATGGTTGGGATCAGTTGGCGGAGCCCGACGGCACTTTCGTTTACAGCGGCATTTCCGCCGAGCGGCTGTTCTACAGCTTGCAGGCCGAAGCCCCCGGCTACAGCACCGCCTCGCTCTCAGCGGAAGTTGCTGACCCCGACGCCGTTATCCAAAAGATCGTGCGCTTGAAACGACACGATGTCGAACATCAAGAAAATGAGGATGCCAAACCCGGACCGGTTCCCGTAGCTGCGACCACGGAATTGCCTCGCCGCACCATCACTGGGACCGTGAAGGATCCGGAGGGGAAACCACGTGCCGGGGTTTCGGTGCGGTGGGGTGCTCACCAGTGGGATCCATCGGTTCCCTCGACCGAGACCGATAGCGACGGGCGCTACACGCTGGCACGCGTTCCTCAGGGCACTGGAGCGCTGTTGTTCGTGGCCGAGGGCTGCGCACCGCAGTTTGCCACCTTGCCCGACGAGGGAAATCGTCTCGACGTTCAATTGGCGGCAGGTACGAGTGTGCGCGGCGTGGTCAAGGGAGCGACCGGCAAACCGGTGGCCGGCGTGCGTATCGTGCCTCTCACGCACTGCCTCGACACCGGGTTCGGCAATCCGATATGGCTTTCCGAGCGCGCCGTGTCGACCGATTCCGAGGGCCGCTTTGCCATCGCGGCGTTGCCGGCGGCTGTCACCTTCGACATTCTCAAAGAAGGCTACAGCGAAAAACGGAACCAGGCGCTCGAATTAGGGGGCGCGGAAAATGAGGTTCAACTGCAAACTGGCGGTGGTGTGCGTGGCGTGGTCGTCGATCAACAGGGAAAGCCCGTCCGAGACTTCAAGATTCGCTTGATGATCCCCCGCGGTCTGCAACAAGGCGAACAGGCCGGGGGTTACTATGCCGGTTACGACTGGTATGGTGCGTTGTTCACGCGCGACGACGGCGTCTTTGTGCTCTCGGCCTTAGGCGCGGAACACTGGGGGCGCCTCCTGGTTAGTTCGCCCGGCGTGGGAAAGGCCGTGCTGAATCGCGTCCAGGCCCATTCACTCGAGGATCTGCCGCCTGCCGATGCATTGAGAATTCCGCTGAAGCCCTTCACGCCGGTTCAGGCACGCGTGCTGGATGCACGCACCGGGAAGCCGATCGCGGGTGCGGTCGTGTCGTTGCTGGAAGACGAGCACGACTTCTCGCAAGGCTTTCAATGGGGCTATCACGATCTATGGGCCAATCGCGCGCGAACGGATGCCGAAGGCCGAGCAACGATCCGCGAGCCGGCCTGCGACGACGGCACCATCCTCGTGACCGCCGAAGGGTTTGCGCGCCGCCACTTACCGTGGACGCAAGACAGTGGCGAGTTACAGATCTCGCTCGAACCAGCGGCGACAATCGAGGGCGAAGTCCGCATGGAAGACCGTTTCTTCGTCGGAGGTTGGGTTAGAATCACTTCGGCCGACAAAGACAGTTACAACGCCGCGCTGGACGACCGGGCCGGCCGTTTCTTGTTCGAGATGCTTCCCGCGGGCGAGTACACCTTCGAGGTACACAGCCGGAGCAACCAGCGATTGTACGCTCGGCAACTGAAGCTCGAGGCCGGCCAAAACTACAGAGAAAACGTGCAGTTGCCGTACATCGATCCGATGGACGCTGCGAAGAAGGCCCCAGCTGCCGCGCCACGTTAGTTGACAGCGGTTTCAGGTTTCATGGCATGACAACCGTTAGCTTTCAACGTCATCCTGGGGCGGCGCATTCACGCGTACGGCCAATCGCACTCCGATGAAGGCCGGAATCGGCGCCAATGGAATGCAGGCCAGCGCCAGCACGACGGCGGTCGTCGCGGCGCTTTGCAAGGCCGCGAAACCCCGATCAGCCGCCAGCGCGGCTTGCAGTTCGAGCGCGAAGAAAACCGCCAGCGGCCCCAGGAAGCAAATCGCGATCGCCAGTAGTTGCGTCCGCGGGATGTGCCACGCGCGGCGACCGGCCAGCGCGCCCAGCACGTAGCCGATCGTGAACGACACGATCGGCAAACCGAGGAACAGAATCTTTTCGCTAGCGGACATGGTGGTTTGCAGGCGCGCAGGGAGAACGAACACGAGCGAACAACAGGGCCAGAATAACCGGCCACAAATCGCCGTGCGAATCACGACCGCGTCAGCTAGCACCCGGGGTGCTGCGCGAGAACCTGATTGACGTTGCCGCACTGTGCGAAGTGGCACAAAATGCCGTCGCGCTCGGACCGACACACCTGCGACGGAGGCGGAACGATGCCGAAAACCTCGCTTTATTTGTCAGTGTCTATTGGCGCGGCCCTCCTGCTCTTGTCCCACGCACGCGGAACGGAAAAACCGCCGGAGCTTGTCGGCGATTGGGGACGCGTCGAGCGCCTCGTGATCGAGGGGGCACGTTCGCATAACCCTGAAACGATTCGACTGGCCACGCGCCGCGATGTCGACTGCATTGCCGCCAGCCGCACCGCCGCGCCGCTGGAAGATTATCCGCCTGTGCTCGCCGACCGCGTGCGGGCCGGTTACATCGCCCAAGGATTCCTCGACGCGCAGGTCGGCGCCACGATCGATCGACAGCGCGAGGTGATCGTCATCTCGGTGATTGAAGGGCAGCAGTATCTATGCGGTCCAATCGAAATCGAAGGGGGCGCCGGTATCGACGCCGACCGGCTGCGCGATTGGATCACGTCCGGTCATCCGGCGGCCGATGCGCGGTTGGCCGGCTTTGACGAAACCGGCGGACGAAGCGAGCCGCGCTGGGTCGGCCCCGACGGTTCGCTGGCCGAATTCAGCGAACCGGCCTGGCAGCCCGGCCGCGCGGTCGAGCGGCGCGCGAGCGAGGCCTTGGAAAGAGCCGTCGGGCAGGGGTTGCACGATCAAGGCTTCCGATCGGCCAGGTTCACGGTCACCGCCGAACCAGTCGACGGCCTGGCTGAAGTGCCGCTGGTGATCAACATCGCGGACGCGGGGCCGCTTGCGCGCATTGATCGTATCGACGTGACGGGCAGCGAGCGCGATTCGGCCGATGACGTGCGGTCGTACTTGGGCGTTAAGCCCGGCGACGTGTACACGAACTTTCTGCACGCGCGGCTGTGGCACAAGCTGTGGTCGTCGGGGCGCTATCTGGATCATGTGATCGAGGCCGCAGGTTCGCCCGATGAAGAGCATTCGATCCGGCTGGAAATCAAGCTGGTCGATTACGCGCCGGCCACGCCGCTCGCCGCGCCGTTGCAGCCGGCGGAGCAAGCGTTGCTCAAGATGCGCGATTGGATTCTTGGCGCCGGAAACCGCGGCGAGGATCTCGTCCTGGGCATTCGCCTGCCCCAGGCGGAATACGACCTGGTTTATTCCGAGAAGCAGGGGCTTTTCGCGCATTTGGGGCCGGCGGCCGGTTCAGAAAATGAACCCGGGCCGGATCGCTTGGGCGAGGCGGTCTTTGTGGCCCGGCCCGGCGAAATCGCGCTCCTCCACGAGCCGTGGCAGAAGAAGTACCAGGCGGCGTTTCAGGACGTGCGGCTGACATTTCGCCTGCAAATGCAGGCCCACCCGACGCCGAAGCCGGAAGGGGAACAGTTCAGCATGCAGTTGGGTCTGGGGTTCAAGCACTCTCACCTGGACGACGATGAGATTCCCCTGCGCCTGGCGATGGATCTCTCGCCCGTCGCGTTCCTGTCACTTGCCCATCGGCAAGATGGCCAGTGTACGATCGCCGACGGGTTGCTCACGATCGTGAAATCCGGCGGCGCCGACCGAGTGCGCGTGGAAACGGAAACGGGACGGCTTTTGGAATGGTCGACCAGCAGCACGGAGGGACAATACACGCTGGCCGTCGAGCAAGGCGCTCTCGCGAAGCGCATGGCCGATATCGAAGCGCGGCTGCCGACGGCGTTCGAGGAATTGCCCAACGATTACGATCCGAGCCGTTTCTTCGGCACCTTGGGGAAGGCGCTCTTGGAAAGCCCGTTGCCGGATTACTTGATGCAGGTATTGTCGCTCGAGACTGGGCAGCGGACGCTTGTTAAGAAAGCCTGCCACAGCCTGGCAAAGCTGTGCGCCGCCGGCGTTTTGCAACCGCTCGACGATCTGGGGATCTTGGCACCCCTTCTTCATGACGACGACGCGCCTGCTTTCTTCATTCCGCTCGCGCCCCACAACAGGCGGCCCTTGCAGTTTCACTCTGCTATCGGCGCGAACGCGTATCTGCTGGCGCGGTTCTGCGACGATGTGTTTCCGCACGGTTCCTGGCCGTGGATCATGTGGCGCAATCTGATTCTGCACGAATTTGGCCGGAACGGGTTGAGCGAGGATTTGCGCGTCGCGATGGCCGACAACCAGATTGGCCCGGTGGGCATCCTATGCCTGGCGTATTGGCCGAACATGCCGGCTTCGTGGGTGGCCGGCGTTACCCTTAGCGCCTTGGAGCGCACGACGTCGCGGGATTTTGCCCGCGACTATCAGTCGCTTCTGGCGCGCGGCGCCTTGGTGGGGGACCTGGTGTATCGGCTGGCCGAAGCGCTGCGCGACCTCACGGACGAAGAGATCGCTCCCTTCGACACGATCTTGTTCGGGGCCGATCGCGAGGTGCTGACCGTGGCGGCGCGCACACTGCGCGAGCGGCGCGACCGAGAGCTGTCAGCGGTTATTCCCGAAGTGCTGAATCAGATTTGGAACGACGCCTTGCGCGAGCACGTGCTGGCGATGTTGCGCGAGCTGCACATCAACAATCAGCTAGCGGCCCGCCAGGCGAAAGTGGAAAAGCCGCAGGCGGAAAAGCCGCGCGCGAAAGAGAAATCGGTGCACGACTCGATGCCGGAGCAGCCGGCACTGAGGCCTCGCTCGCCCGATGAAGTGCTGGGCAAGCCGAAGCCGGGCCAGTAATTGAGTCGCTTGCCGTAACGCTTGCGCCAGCACAACTGCCCTGGAGGTGATTGGGCAGTTTCGCTATTCTCCCTGGCCCGTTTCCATGGCCTGGCCCGCGCGTGGGTTGGCCGGCCAAGTGTTGCGATTCTCGCTTGCCCAGGGAGGGGTCCGTGCCGCGCAAGTTTTCCTTCTTCGTCGTGCTGGCCGGCGCGATTGCCGGCGGTGTCTGGTTTCAGCGCAACTTCGAGGTTCACGGCCTCGACCAGGTGACGATCACGCGGCGCGGCGCCGCGGCGGCCACGGCCGAGGTCCAGCAAACGTCGACGGTCCCAGTTACCACGAGCACTAATGGCGCTGGCGGCACGATTCGCGTTGCCTCGTTCAATATCCAGGTCTTCGGCGAGAGCAAGCTGGCCAAGCCGCAGGTGATGCCGATCCTGGCCCAGGTCATCCGGCGCTTCGACGTCGTGGCTATCCAGGAAGTGCGCGCCACGACGCAGGACGTCATGCCGCGCTTCCTGCAGATGATCAACGCCGAGGGGGCCAGCTACGATTTCGTCGTCGGCCCGCGCTTGGGGCGCACGTCGAGCAAGGAACAATACGCGTTCATCTTCAACCGGGCCACGATCGAGATGGTGCCTGGCAGCATGTACACGGTCGACGATCCGGATGATCGCTTGCACCGCGAGCCCTTGGTGGCGGGCTTCACGGTGCGCGGTCCGCCGCCGGCGCAAGCCTTTACCTTCACGTTGATCGATATTCACACCGATCCGGACGAAGTCGCGTCCGAGATGAATGCGCTCGATGACGTATACCGCGCGGTGCGCGACGACGGCCGGCACGAAGACGACATTATCTTGCTGGGTGACCTCAATACCGACGACGGCCATCTGGGCGAGCTGGGACAGATGCCGTACCTGATCGCGGCCATTTCGAAGCAGCCCTCGAACACGCGCGGCAACAAGTTGTACGACAACATCATCTTCGATCGCCGCGCCACGACCGAATACACCGGCCGGTCGGGCGTGCTGAACCTGATGCGCGAGTACCAGCTTTCGTTGCAGGACGCGCTGGAGGTTTCGGACCACTTTCCGGTGTGGGCCGAGTTCAGCGTCTACGAAGGGGGGCAGCGCGGCAGCGCCGTGGCCAGCGCGCCGGGCGAAGAGCGCAGCCGATAGGATCGCGTCTCGACGAATTGCCAGCTTATTCGTGGATGGTCGAGGCCGCGGCGCCGTAGATCGGCAGGTGGCGGTAATAGACTTCCAGCATGTAGAGCGACAAGCAGGTCACGTACAGCCGACCCCCTTGATCGCGCACGGCCCAAGCGTCAGGGCTCTTGCCTTTCGGGTCCCAGCTTCCCTTGTCAGGCCCACCTTTCTCCTGGTGCTCGACGAGCATGTCGCGTAGCGAGTCGTTCCAGCGCTTCCAATGCGCGCCCCCCATGTGATGCATGACTTGCGTGCCGTAGTACCAGTAATAGACGTCGCGATCGAGCCAGTTCGGCAGATGGCTGCCCAGGTATTCGACGCCCGCGACGAGCTTGGGATCGTATTGATTCCAGCCCAGGTATTGCCGGCAGAGTAGTGCCTCGGCCGTCATGACGTGATCGGGCTGATGCGTGATCTGATAAGCGTACAGGACGCCATCGGTCGTGACTTTGTCGAGATAGCCGGTAATCCGATCGAGCGTATCCTTCGGCACGTCGAGACCCGCCATCCGCGCGCTTTGCAGCGCCATCACGATCCAGCCGGTGACCGAGGTATCGCTGTCCTGCTTGGGGCGATAGCGCCAGCCGCCGAGCGCATCCTGCGAGTCGATGCAGAATTTCACGGCCCGCTCGGCCGCCAGTCGCAAGTGCGAATCCTTGGTCATGCCGTACAATTCGCAGATCGCGATGGTGCATTGTCCTTGGGTGTACATCCATTCGTTGCCGCGGCCCCCTTGATAGAAGTTTCCGTCGGGGCCTTGCACCTTGAGCAGATAATTCATGCCGCTTTCGACATTCTTCTTGAAGCGGCCGTTCTTGTGTGTGTTGCCGTTGCCTTGAAAGGCCAACAGTGCCATGGCCGTGGCGGCCTCGGCGTTTTCGTTGTAGGCGCCGTCACGATACGGGCCCTTCAGGCTCCACGAACCGTCGCTGCGCTGCTGATGAGCAAGAAAGGCCAGGCCCTCTTGAACCGCTCCTTCGCTGAGCTTGTTGCCGCCGTAAGCCCCCAGCAGCGATTGCCGCATCCCTTCTTGTCGGCCCGAGAGCGCCAGGCCAATCGTCGGTGCCCGCAGGTCCATCGCGGCCGACGTGCCGTCGAGGGCCACTTCGGGCTGCTTGGGCGCGGCGAACGGATCGTCGACGGGCGCGAGATCCGTGGGCGTGATCATCATCTTGTCGGCGTGATCCGGCGCGGTCTTGCCGGAATAGACCGTATCGTCGAGCAGTTGATCGCCCAGCCGGTCGGCGTAAATCGCATCGAGCTCGAGCGCGTCGCGCCCGAAGTGAATCTTGGGGGCCGCGAAGATCAAGCCCAGGATGATCAACAGCAACATGTGTACAAGCGCGCTAATGAGCCAGGGGGGCGCCGCCTTGAACGCGCGCTCTTCCAGTGATTCATCGACTGGCTCTTTGCTCGCTGGCGACGAAGCAGCGCCGGCCGTCGGCCGCGCCGTGGCTGATTGCGCGCGAGCTTGCTGCTGCGCGCCATTGCCAGCGACCGGCTGTGCGGCGCGTGCGCCAGGTGTCGCGGCCGTGGCCATGGGTATCGCTCGCGGCGGCGGTTGCCGCGCGATGTCCGAGGCGGCCGGCTGCCGGCCAGGACCGATCGTTGACGCTGGGGGCTGCGGGACTTCTCCGGCATTCGGAACGACCAGCCAGGGAGCTGGCGGCGCAGGGGGCGCGGGCGGGCCCGGCGGTCGCTCGTCAGCACGAAACGGCGAGCCGGGCGACGGGTAAGCGATCGGCACCGGAGGAGGTTCTGCCGCCGGCCGCGGAGGCGACGACGCGCGCACCGGAGGCGCGGGCTGGGGCGGACCTTGCATCGGCAAGGATTCCGAATCCGCCATGAGATGTCCTCTGTCCGGTTACGCTAGCGCCGTCTCGCTGAACAATCGCCGTGGCCTCGCGCTGCCCCGTGCGGGCGGCAACGCCTCGACGAATCGCGGTTCAATGTACCGCGCTTGAACGCGTCAAGAGATGGGTCGGGCTCGCCCTGCGCTTACAAAAACGCGGGCGAGCTCACTCATTTCACTCTAGCAGCGTCGCCAGGGCCGGGCAAGGAAGTGCAATCGCCTTAGCAAGTTGCGGCGATCGCCCCGGGGCGCTGTGCAAGCCGCGAAAACACCGCAGCGCTGGCTTCTTCGCCCGATCGTAGCGGTTTTAGCGGTTCGCCGAAGCCGATTGTCATTGGGTGGCCGGCCATCATCCGGCGAAAAACGCCGCATTCGTAAGAGCCTCGCGTGCTCGCTGTTCGCTCTCGGGCCGATACGCCTTCGCGAAATCACGAACCAATACTTTGGTCCACCGTCGCATGCTCTTCTGTTACAAAACGTGGCTGCCGGTGTCGCACGGCGCGGGGAAAAAGGGCTAGGCAAGCCACGGCAGCGCGGCCGTCAGGAGACCTGCAAAGTTGAGATTCTGCGCGCGTATCTTTTGTAGCCGGCCTCTGCGAGGCCGGGATTTCACGGGCCGCTTCCGGGGTCGCAGACCCGGCTACAGACTTTGCAGTTCTCCTGAGCGCGGCCGTCGTGTCGCTTGAGAGGACGATCCCGCGCTGGTATACTCCCCTATACTAATGACGCGGGGTGGAGCAGCCCGGTAGCTCGCGAGGCTCATAACCTCGAGGTCGCAGGTTCGAATCCTGTCCCCGCAACTATTCGAAAACCCTCGCAGTCGCCGGGCGCGCCTGCGAGGGTTTTTTTGTGCCAAGTCCGCGTATTTAGCCCTACGCACCTGGGGAGCCCGGTTTCGTGACCCGCTCCAGGCTCGCGACCGCGAGCAGGTCGACCATGTCGTCGTCGAGCGCGCTCTCGGCCGGCCAGGCGGACGGGGACTGCTGCCAACCGTCGCGGAACTGGCTGGCCGCGATGTCCCAACCCAAAGCGGGCTGCTCGCCGGAATCCGACATCAGCTGATCGACCGTGGTCCGATCAGCCACGATCGGCTTGGCGATCGAAGCGGCCAGCCGGTCGACGACCTTCGGAATGGGTGCTGTCCATCCGTTTTCGATACTCATCGGCAACGTTGCGCCGCTGATCAGAGTGTGCGTCGTGCTCGCGCTGTCGCCTTGCGAAACGGGCGCAACGGGGCTCGCCGCACTCGCTCCAACGATCGGCGAGTCGAGATCATTTGGCAGAACATTTTGGGCAGCGACCGTTGAGGAACTGGCGGTGGTGGCGTCGGGCGCCGCGCTCGTAGCGGCAACTGCGACCGCGGCGCTTGTAGTTGTTGCCGTGGCTAGCACGGGAGCCGTCGCCAGCCACTGCGAACTTATCATTGCGATATCCTGCGAGTTGACGATTCCGTCGGCATTGACGTCGCCGATCGGTCCGTGCCCTAACCATCCCGTGCTGACGCGGGCCAGGTCCTGCGCATTGACGATGCCATCCTGATTCGTGTCGCCGGGGAGCACGGTGAAGCCGAAGCGGAAATCGCCGGCCGGCGCGACGCTTTGCGACGGCGTCAGTGAAGCGCCGCTCTCGTTGGCTGAGGTACCCGATCCATGCGGGGCGAGGGCGACGTGCAATCGGTCGGTACCGATCGAACCCGCGACTGTCCAAGTCGCGGTATTCGACGCGAAATCGTACGCAAAATCTTGAATAGCGTACGACCCGTGCACGTCTCCGACGATCGCGAGGCTGTCCTGCTCGACATCGGCAAACGCACTGAAAGTGACCTTCACCTGGTTGAGATTGGTCCAGGGTAGCGGCGTCTGATCCTGGCCGTCGGCTGTCGTGATCGCGTATCCGCCCGAACCCAGGCTGGAAGTCTCCAAGCCCGACAGGAACGCGTCGCTCCACGAACTGTTTGCCACGGCAACCGACGTCACTTGCGGCAATACTTCGGATACCGCCGTCAGAGCGCGGCCATCGGCCAAGGTGGGCGAACGGCGAATGCCGATGCTCAGCGTCGCGGCCATGACATCCGACGACTGACCGGCCATCTGTTCCGGGAGCCCGAGGACATTCCCCATTTCATGCGTGATGGCCGTGAGCAGATCCATGCCGCCGCCGGCCGCCCCCGCGCCGGCGACCAATTGCGAAGTGC
>DASZWQ010000200.1 GCA_035546535.1 Pirellulales bacterium
ATTCGTTTTTGGTAATTCTGGTGCTCACAGAGCACCCTACAGCATGCTCCTCGTGCTCGCAGAGCACCCTACGGGGCGCGCATGCGACGACTATGCAGCGCAAAAAAAGCGGTCGGGTCTCGAAAGAGACACGACCGCGAAAATGGTCAGCAGATTGTCATGCCGTTGACGTATCGCCGTGCCTCACGGAGGCGAAACCGGTTCGCCGCCGGCGCGGGTCGAGAGGGCCTGATATACGCCGATAATCGGCAACTGCGTGCTGGATGCCGACGTCGTCTGGATGAAATTGGGATAGGTGCCCGTGGTCAGCGCCAGCGTGGGGGCTAGGGATGCATAGGCGTTTGTACTGCCGTTGGTGTTGGTGCCGTGGTAGCCTAGTCCACCATTGGCACACTCGATCGCGGTTTGCAGGTAACGAACACTGCCGTCGGCCATGAGGAAGTTCGCGCCGCCGGTGTGCGAGCTGCGGAATCCGCTCACGAGGTGTGGACCGGGCACAGTCCCGTTCGCGGTGCTGTTACAGGCGTTAATGTTATAGGCTGTAAGACTCGGTGCGACCACCTGCAAGCCGCCAGCGAGTCGGGCCTGCTCTTGCATCACGGGATATTGATTAAGCGGATACATCGTGCACCCGAGCGGGCCGCCAGTATAGAAGGGTACGCCGGCCGCGATTGCAAAGACGTCGACGTTCGGTTCGCCCGCGATCCAGGCCCACAGGGGCTGATATGGCGCCGTCGGAATCGGGCTGCCGAAACCCGACGTGATTTGCCACTTCGTTCCCTGGGCTCCTTCCCCCATCATGATCGTATTGCTCAACCCGTCGGTAACTTGCGAGGCACTGTTGGTGACGTCATAGGCGAACATGCCGCGTTCCCAGTTGGGAACCCCCGAATCGGCCGGATAACAAAAGGCGTCGTTGATGCCGGAGGAAAAGAGATAATCGAGCGCGCCGAACAGGCCGTTCGAATACTGAAAGTTCGTACTGCTCGTCAGACCGCCTACGTTACCCGTCGGTGACGGCACCGGATACGTCGACGACACGCTCGTGATTCCCCTATCAAGCGCTGCCAGGTAAATCGGGTTGTCCTTGTCGTCCGAAGGGCAGACGAACGTGTTGACGACCTGGTTGAGAACTTGCTGCGTTTGCTGGCCCCATTGCTGGGTGTAGTTGTAATTGGCGGCCGTGGCGCCCCCTTCGAAATAAGGCATCAGCATCATCGGGGCGCTGGCGTACGCGTTCCCGAGGCCCGAGGTGATGCCGATCAAGCCGGCCGGCACGAAAACGCCCATGGCGCTCAGATAGTTGTGGTGCGCCAGCCCGAACTGCTTGAGGTTGTTCGAACACTGCGACTTGCGCGCCGCTTCGCGCGCGGCTTGCACGGCGGGCAACAGCAGCCCGATGAGAATGCCAATGATGGCGATAACGACCAGCAGCTCGACCAGGGTGAAACCGGTCCGGCGCCTTCGAAACATGGAAATCTCCCTACGATGATGCCACGAAAAAGAAAGTCCGTGAAGAAGAGCGGCCCGGTGATCCAGCCCTGCTTCTTAAGTGTACGCGTTTCGAGATCAATTAAACAGCACAGGTGTCGAAATGTGCCACGTGCAGCGCGTCGTTCCGGCACGCGCCAGCCTGCAAAAAAAACGCCCCCTCACTCTCAGGGCCCAAACCGTCAGGACCCAAACTCTGGGGGCTGGTAACCGGTCGAGCGTCACGGCATTTAGGAAACAGCACCGTCGACACTTTACGGAATAGACACCGTCGGAATGGGCCCCCGCCCATAAGAGTATCGTAGCCGATGATATCCGTATATGCGTGAAAAGCAAGTGACTTTTACGTGGCGGTCCCCCACGAAGTCCGCCTGTGGCGCGACCGAGGCTCTGAAGAAGTACGCCGGGGCCCGCCCGCTGGATTCTTGTTCGAGAAAATCAACGTTTTCTCGGCGATTCCGTGAGCCTGGCTACTTATTAGGAAGCGAATAAACCGTGGATGAAAGACGTATAAGGGGACGGGCGTCGACCGCTTCCGGAGGGGTGTCGAGATCGCGGCCGTGGCTCCTCGGCAAGCCGCGATTGCCTACTCGACCGCGAACGGCAAGTCCGCGTCAGAACGCTGGGCACCGGCCGAGAGTTTCAGTGGTAGTCGCCAGGTGATCGTGCTCGCCTTGCAAATGCCCTCGGCCCCCTCGCGGCAGTAATAGTAGTCGAGTGTTACATCGACCGTGGCTTCCCCCTCGCGGGCCGTTACAGGCACTTCGATCGTGAATTCCGCGTTGGGCGGTTCGACCTTTACGCTGCGCCCCAGCGAACCCGCGTCGACAAGCCCCTTCTCCGGAGAGGCGAGCTTGTAACGCATCGGCGCGATCGGGTTGATCTTGTAACCGGCGGGCAATTTGAGCGCGGCCTTCAGCCACACGAGGCCATCCTCGGGCTTAAGCGTAACAGGATCGACGCGCACCACGCGCCCCTCGTTTTCGGTCGGCGTAACCGCCGGCTCGGGGGATTTGGGAGGCGCTAATCCGCGGATCTCGAATGTTGCCACGCGGTCGTTGTCCGCCAGATCGACCGTGCGAATGCGATGGTTGTTGGTGTCGGCGATGTAGAGCTTGTCGCCCGCCGCGGTGATGCCTGCCGGTTCGTCGAAGGAAGCTGGCTCGTCCTCGTTTCCGGGCTTTCCGGTGCCTGCCACCGTGCGCGCTGACTTTTTCGCAAGGTTCACGGCCTTGATTTTGTTGTTGTAGGTGTCGGCGACATACAGCGTCCCGTCGACCAGCGCGATACCCAGTGGATGCTGCAGCCGCACGGCCTTGCCTGACCCGTCGTGATCCCCGAACGTGAACAGCCGCGCCGCTGGGAGATCGGCGGTGCCAATGACGGTGCGGACACGTTTGTGAGCATCGAAAGGAACGGCCCGCAGCGAGCTCCCTTCGCTATCGGCGACGTAGAGCCATTGCTTGTCGGCCGCCAGTCCGCTGGGTTGCGCGAAGGAACAATACCCGGGCTCGTAAGGCTCTTTCGGCAGCAAGGGGCCGTCGACAATGTCCTCGCGCCCATTGCCGGCATAGACGCCGATCTCGCTCTCATCGAGCGGCATCTTCCAAATCTGGTGCGGACCCGCCATGGCGATGTACAGGTCGCGGCCATGAATTTGCAGGTCCCAGGGGCTGTTCAATCGGGTGTCGCGCGGTTTGCCGGCGAAGCGGTCGGGCAGCACGTCGCGGCCGGCGGCCACGGCCTTGGCGTCGATGCCGGGCCAGGCCTGTGCCTGGTGCCCGTCGCCGGCGATGGTCGCCACGCGTCGCTTGACGAGATCGACCTTGCGCAGCATGTGATTCTCGGTGTCCGCGACGTACAACGTATCGCCGTCGAGCGCCATGCCCTGCGGATGATTGAACGAAGCGGCCGAGAATTCGCCGTCGGCCGCGCCCAGGGCCCCTGAGCCGATCACGTCCACCAGCGTGCCGTCGAAGTCGGCAATCACGATGCGGTTGTGGTTGCTGTCGGCAATAAACAGGCGGTCATTTGGCTCGTCGGACAGGACCTTGCCGGGGAAACGCAAGGGCGTGTCGATCGCGCGATCGGCGGCCATGTCGAACCGCAGCGGCGTTTCATCGAGCGCCCCCTTCTTGCGGTAGTAAGGAATGGCCTCTTTCAGCAGGGTGGCAAATTCGTCGGCCTTGAACTCGCCACTACGGGCGTAGACGGCTTTCCCTTCGGGGTCGATGAGAATCGCCGTCGGCCAACTCTGCACGCCGTAGCGATTCCAGATGGCGTGCTTGGCGTCGTTGACCACGGGGTGCTTGATCTCGTACCGCAGCACGGCCTCGGTAATGTTCTTCGAGTCCTCCTCGTTTTCGAACTTCGCCGAATGTACCCCAATGACCACCAACTCCTTGGGAAAGGTTTCTTCCAGCTTTTTCAACTCCGGCAGAATGTGCATGCAGTTGATGCAGCAAAACGTCCAGAAATCGAGGAGCACGAACTTGCCGCGTAAGTCCTTGAGCTCGAGCGGCCCGGCCGTATTGATCCAATCGACTCCGCCCGTGAGATCGGGGACGGCGATCCTTCGCGGGAACGGATTGCCGTCGGCCGCAGGCGCGTTCGGCTCGGGAAGCTGCGCCGCGGCCGCGGTCCCTGACCAGACGCCGGCAAGCGCCGCCGCGAGGAAAATGCCCCTCAGCAGGCGAGCGACGATCGAGCGGCGAAGCGACATGAGAGATTTCCCGTCGTCGGGACAAAGCATCGGCGAGCTCCTTCCTGGAACGACCGCATCTTGCAAGCGCTCATCGTACGGTAACGCGTCTGGCGGGCCTAGCGGCGCGCCGCCGGGACGCGATCGCGGGCGATGTTCCACTCGCCACCCGCCGAGAGTACCCCCTTTGGCGAACCGAAGTTGCGGGTTGGGAAGCCAGCAAATTGGCCGCCGGACGTCCAGCGCGGCTCGTTCACCGGTGGCAGGGGGAATGGTCTAGCAGCCTGTTGAAAAAAGCCCTCGTGGCTTTTTTCAACCTCGCCAAGTGCGAAGCAAAGCTTCGCACGACTCGCAAAATAACGACTTACGTCGATATTTTGCCATCGCATCCCTGCGATGTCGCAGCCCGTTGAGTTCTTCA
>DASZWQ010000201.1 GCA_035546535.1 Pirellulales bacterium
ACTAGCCGCGCACCGACCACTCTGATGGCGGCTCTGCCATCCATGGGCCGGAGTGGCCAGGAATTGGCGCGCTAGATGCTCTGCGCAGGAGTGCTTACATCTCATTTGCAGGTTCGTAAACGCCGCGGGCCGCTTGTGCGCTCAATGTGGCGCCAGGGTCCTGCTCAACGGGGAGAAAGAAAATGGCACCGAACTTCGTGAAGGCTCTGGCCTCGAACGTCAAGAACGGCTCCTTGAATGCGAACGCCGAAATGGCGAACCGTCGCGCCGTGGCGTTCCGGGGCGCCCACGCGGTGGCGGCGATCCTGCTGGCGCTCGGCGCATGGAGCTCGCTGTCCTGCAGTCTGGTTGCGCAGGCGATCAAGCCTGAGGAGCGTCGCACCGGCCCGCGCCCAGCGAACGAGCAAGTACGCTCCACCGAGGGCCCGATTTTTCGCGCGAGCGCTTTGGAGAAAGCCGGCGTGGAGACGAAAGACGGCAAGGATGCCGGTAAGATTCAGGATTTGATTCTGGATCTCGATACAGGTCGCGTAGCGCTGCTCGTGCTGGACGGCCAGGTGGCCGATGGCGGATCAGCCAGCGTTGTTGTGCCGATGAGCGCCCTCGGGGATATCAACGGCAACAAGGAGTCTCTCCGATTGTCGTCCGAACAGGTGCAAACTGCCCCACATCCACCGAAGGATAAGGGCGACATCACGCGCGAGTGGACGGCCGTGGCTCTCCAGCATTTCGGAGTTACTCCGTATTGGAACAGCGAAAAGCTCGACGTCGGGTCGAAAGATGTGCTGATGCCTGTCAGCCGTTTGCGCGGCGGCGTCGTCACCGGTAAGGACGGCAAGGAAATCGGCCGCATCGCCGACTTCGCAGTCACTATGCGCGGTGACATTGCTTACGCGGGCGTGGCCATGGAAGGCAACGACCAAAGGCTTCATCCCATTCCGCTCAGCGCCTTTGTCGTGCCGGCGGGGAATGCGGCCTGGCAGTTGAGTCTCGCGCGAGACATCGTAGCGAACACCCCCACATTCGCGGCCGCGGACTGGCCGAAAACGCTGGATCGCGGCTGGCTTGAATACGTCCACGTGCGTTATGGCCGATCGGTTTTCGACGGCGTCAACCGCACCGCCCATCCGAACCAGGCCCGTGCGGAAAAGAGTGAAGTTCGCTGAGGCCTTCCTCTTCACGGCCGAGGACCTCGATCGGTTGCGATCGGAAGATCTGCGCTATCCAAGGCCGGACCGTCAACGACCAGCCAGGCGCTATAGCATCCGGGGCCGCCGAAATCATTGAAGAAGAACAGAGAACAGAACGGCACGCGACGTGCATCTTTACGGGGCGGTCCGACCAGGTGATTCGATGAGAATCTCACTGACTTCCGTTCAAGGAGCATAATCATGTTGTACTGGACATTAGTATTTTTGGTCGTTGCGATGGTGGCAGCTCTGTTCGGCTTTTCGGGCATTTACGTGGCCGCTGCAGGCATCGCGAAAATCTTGTTCTTCATCTTCCTGGTGTTGTTCGTCGTCAGCCTGTTAGCCGGGGGAATCAATCGACGGCCCATCGCGTGACGGACAAGAGGAAGAGGGTGAATTGCCAATTCGCCGCAAGGCGGACGGAGGCCCGAGGATTTTCGCCAGAGATTCTCGGGCCTCTTGTTTGCGCGGTTGCCAAGAGGATCGCAGGCGGTGATGCTTTTGATCACAATTGGCAAACAACACTCCGCTGTCACAGAACCAAGGAGTCGAGATTTTGGCGGAAACATTGATCGGCGAGGTGGATGCGCTAACGGCGCCCTCGCAAGGAGCATTTCCGCAACCCGATGGCACGACCCGGTGGTGCGTGTGGGCACCCCACCATGAGCGAGCCTCGCTGGTATTGTGGGAGGGTGATCAAAGACGAACGCATGTCATGCCGCGCGACGAGGATGGCCATTTTCGCTGGCAAGGTCGCGCGGCCCATGGCCAGCGTTACGCGTATCTGCTCGGCGACGATCCCCGCGAGTATCCCGATCCTGCCTCACGCTGGCAGCCGAGTGGCGTTAACGAGCCGTCTGCGGTGTTCGATCCCACGCGATTTCGCTGGTCCGACAGGGGCTGGCGCGGTATCGCCAGCGATGCGCTCGTGATTTACGAATTGCACACCGGCACATTCACGCGCGAGGGAACCTTCGCGGCCACGATCGATCGCCTGAACGACCTGCGCGATCTGGGCGTCACCGCAATCGAGTTGATGCCTGTCGCACAGTTTTCCGGAACTCGTAATTGGGGTTACGACGGCGTGCATCCCTTCGCCGCCCAGAACTCCTACGGCGGCCCCGAGGGATTGCAGCGGCTGGTCGACGCGGCGCATCGGGCGGGCATGGCCGTGATTCTCGATGTCGTCTACAACCATCTTGGGCCCGAGGGAAACTACTTCGACCAGTTTGGCGGTTATTTCACGGACCGGTATCACACCCCGTGGGGTCGGGCGCCGAACTTCGACGGCCCGGGCAGCGACGTCCTGCGGAAACTAGTCCTGGACAACGCGGCCATGTGGATTCGCGATTTCCACCTCGATGGATTACGACTCGACGCGGTACAAACCATCTACGACACAAGCGCTTTGCACATCCTGGCTGAACTGCAGGAAATCGTGCAGCAAATTGCCCAAGAACAAGGACGCCGCGTGGTGGTGATCGGCGAGACGAATCAAAACGATATTCGCCTCGTTGCGCCCCGCGCCCAGGGGGGATACGGCCTGGATGGAATCTGGGCCGACGACTTTCATCACAGCGTACACGCGCTGTTGACCGGCGAGCGCGATGGATACTATCGGGCTTTCGGCGAATCCGAACATATCGCGAAAGCGCTGCGCGACGTATTCGTTTACGACGGCCGCTACAGCCCCTTCCACCATCGCCGCCACGGTAATCGCGCGGGCGGGACGCCGCGCGACAAGTTCGTGTTCTGCGTGCAAAATCACGACCAGATCGGCAATCGCGCGCTGGGTGATCGACTGACTGCTACCCTCTCGCCTGCACAGTTGCGGCTGGCCGCGTCGCTGTTACTGCTGTCGCCGGCGACGCCGCTGTTGTTCATGGGGGAAGAGTACGGCGAGACGCGTCCATTTCCCTTCTTTTGTTCGTTCTCGAATCCGGACCTTGTTGCGGCGGTAAGACGCGGACGGCGCGAAGAGTTGGCCTCCGTGAAATTTCGTTGGCGGCACGAGCCTCCCGATCCACAAGCCGAAAAGACGTTCCACAACGCTCGGCTGTCTTGGGACTGGAACAACGATCCGGACCGAGCCGGCCTCCGCGCGCTTTATAAGGAGCTGCTCTGGGCCCGACGAGCCTGGTTTGCCGCCAGGCCCTCGGAAATCACTCGGGCCGAAATCCTGGATACGGGCTGTGAGGCGGCGTGCCTGTGGTTCGAGCGAGGCATGGAGCAGCCCGTGCAAATCTGCGCGAATCTTTCCGCGCGCGAGGTACAAATCCCTGAGCTGGCCGCGGCCGATCGTCGCCTGCTTTTTTCGTCGGCGGCTCACGCGTACGGAGGTACGGGCGAGCGAACGACCATCTCGAAACTGCAGCCGTTCGAATGCGTGGCTTGGGGAGCGGTGGCTTTGCAATCTGTTCCCGCGCTACGCCGGTAATCGTCTCGACCGGAAGGGGTTGGCACGCGCGGCAACCATGCGCCACAGTATCACCGCTCGAATGATCGGCGCGAGGGGGCTGCTTTTCGCCAGCAGGGGGATGACACAACCTCGTCTACCGCGACCGTGTCAATCACCTTCAGCCCCGTCGCGAGTCGGCGGCACGAATGCAACACCAGTTGCTTGGCATGAAACGAACGGACGACCCCCGAAACCACCACCGAACGTCCCGGGACATCCACATCAATCGACACGTTTTGGCCTGTGGTCGGCATCGCGCGCAGCAACTCTGCCAGAATATGACGACGCAGTTCCTGCTCTGGAGAGGTTGTGGCACGCGCGCCCCGCACGACCGCGGAGACGGGGGCTAATCTTGTCAATGAGGTGACCTCATACGAGCCAGGCAGCATAAGTCGATAATCCTTTATTGCTGAAGGCAACTATTGCTGAAAACTATGTGGGAGCAGGCGGACAAAAGAGAAGCAGCGTTGGGTGCAAATCAAAGACCGAACCATTCGGATGGGTGGAAAGGATTCCAGATTTCGGGCCGCGTCTTGATTAGCACGGCAATATTCGCACCCAACGGGGCACCCTCGTATGGGAGAGGCGCTCAACCGGGTCCGAAGCCGCGCTTTGCCTGTGCCTCGCCGGCGACCAGCCTGACTGCGAAACGCACAAAAATCAGTACGTGTCGACCGCGCGGCCAGGTGCTAAAAATCGCACGAAAAACCTTGATTCCAGGTACGCAGGGCCCCCGAGTTGCGGTATCCTTCGGCGGGTACGAAAATTGCATAGTCAGCCAACCAGGACGGGGCTCATCACTTCGCGCGCCAGGGCCGGGACCTTTTGTGACTTCAGGGTTTTCCAGGGCAGAGACGTCGGTCGAGGTTCTGGTTGTCGCTGACGACGCAGTCCGGCGGCAATCTATTGCCAGCGGATTCTCCGGCGCCGGTTTTGTTGCGCGCGAGGCGGGAAACTGTCTCGAGGCGATTCGTGCCGTTTCGCGCCACCGGCCGGATCTTGTAGCACTCGATCTGCACGCGAGCGTGCTAGCCGGCGCGCAAACCGCGCGAATCCTCCGGAGTCTGGAAAAGCACGGACGCCGCGTGCCGATTTTGGCAGCTCCCCCGGCCGCGGAACGCGAGCGCGAAGGTTGCCTCGCGGCGGGCGTTGATCGCTTCCTGCCCCTGCCCTCCGACCGCGAATCACTTCGCAAGACAATGGTCGAGCTCGCGATGGAGGCGACACGCCGGCCTGGATCCACCTCGGTGACGGAAGATGCGGCGGCAGGCCGCCGAGCGGCAGCCATCGACCTGACCGGGACGCTCTCGCGCTTGGGCGGCGATCAGTCGCTGCTCGCGGACTTGACCCAGTTCTTCTTCGAGGATGCCTTCGGCCTGCTGGTGGAGATGCATCAAAGCATCGCTCGAGAGAGCTGGGACGAGGCACGGCGCGCGGCCCATAGCCTTAAAGGACTAGCATCGAATTTCGGAGCGGGCCCGGCCGTTGCCGCCCTACAAGCCGTGGAGATGTGCGACCGGTCGGCCGCGACGGCCGAAACTGCCGCGACGATGAATCAGCTTGCGTCTCAGGCCGATGAGGAGATTCTCTGGCTAGCGGCCGCATTGGCCGAGCATGCGCCCTCGGATGATCACGACCAGTCGTAAGAGGCGTTGGCAGCACCGCGCGCTATCCGCAAGGCCATGACACGGTAGATACCTGGGTCGCCCCCACCCAGTTATTCGGCGACCTCGACCTCGTCGGGATCGGATACGCCGTCGTCGATCTTGATTTGCCGATCGATCGACAAACCCAGCGCGTGAATCTTGTTGCGCAAGCTTCCGCGCGTGATGCCAAGTTTCTTGGCCGATCGCGAGATGTTTCCCTGCGTGCGATCCAAGACGCGCAAGAGTACGTACCGCTCCACGGCGGCAATAATGTCCTTGTAGAGGCCGTCGCCGTCGGAATCCAGCAACCGATCGATCTGCTCGGTCAAATCGCCTCCAGGGACTTCGCCTCCGGCGAAAGCGGGCGAGTCACTGTGTGTGACAGACGACGGCAGGAACTCCGGCAACAGCACCGGGCCGACGGTATTCAATAGTGCCTGGCGCAACACGTTCTGCAACTCGCGGATATTCCCCGGCCAAGGACACGCCAACAGGGCATCCAGCGCTTCGGGCGAAATTCCGCGGACGTCTTTTTCCAATTCGGCGGCAAATCTGCGCAGAAAGTGCTCGAGCAATAGCGGCAAATCGGCCGTGCGTTCGCGCAGCGGGGGTAAATTGATCGTCACGCCGCTCAAGCGGTAGTACAAATCGGCGCGAAATTCGCGCGCGGCCACCATTTGTTCGAGGTCGCGATTCGTGGCCGTGATCACACGCACGTCCGTCGAAATCGTCTGGTTGCCGCCCACGCGCTCGAACTGTTGTTGCTGCAGCACGCGCAACATCTTGGCCTGCAATAGGAGCGACATATCGCCGATTTCGTCCAGGAATAACGTGCCGCCGTTGCACTGCTCGAACTTGCCGATGCGCCGTTGATCGGCCCCGGTGAATGCCCCCTTTTCATGACCAAAGAGCTCGCTTTCCAAGAGTGCGTCGGGAATGGCCGCGCAATTCACGGCCAGAAAAGGCCGCTCCGAGCGCGGACTGTGCTGATAAATCGCGCGGGCAACCAGTTCCTTGCCCGTACCGCTCTCGCCGCGGATCAAGACGGTAACATTCTGTGGCGCCACACGGCCCACAGCCTTGTAGACGTCCTGCATGGCGGGACTACGCCCGACCAGCCGATCGGCCCGATCATTGGGCGAGGTTGAGCCGGGGACCGAGACCGGAACGTTCATCAACCGGCGGACCTCCACGGCCTGCCCGGCCAGCTTGCGCAAAGCCGCTACGTCCAGCGGCTTCATCACAAAATCGTAGGCCCCCAGGGTCATGGCCTGGATCGCCACGTCGCTCGAATCCAGGGCGGTCACGAAAATGATCGGCAGTTTTGGGTCCAGGGCGTGGAAGGCGCGAAACGCCTCGAGACCGGACATTTCCGGCAGGTTTATGTCCAACAGGACCGCGTCGGGCGATTTGCGACGCAGCACGTCCAGGCCGTCTTCGGCCGTGGCCACTTCGAGGACATTGATATCCGTGCCTTCGAAGGCCTGGTGTACAAGATGACGCACCGCGCGGTCGTCATCGACAACGAGCAAGGTAGGCATGCAGGAACTCAAGGATTATGGAATGCGGCGGAAGCGCCCGAAAAGATTCACGCCGGCAGGGACCCGAGCTTCTAGTCCATTGTGGTGGTTTGGCGCCTCGTTTCAATGGCCGTTGGGAATGCAGCTTGCATGCCGGAAACTTGAGCACGAGTCAGGAACGCCAATTGCACACCTTCGGAAAGCTGTTTTTGCACCGGCCTGAACGTCCAACGACCAAAGTGATCTCGTAACAGGCACATTGGTCGACGAACGCGGTTAGACGCCCACTTGCGACAGCCAATTGGGACGGGCGTTCTCAATGCTCGTGGGCCAGCTCTTCGCAGCCGAGGGGGAAGGCAGAGCGTCGATGAATCGATCTCGCATCGCGGTGCAGCGGCAGTTTGCGCACGTGGCCATCGCCACGGCTGCATTGCTTTCCATGGTTCTAGCTACGTACACCACGGTAGCCTATTGGCACCTGCGAAAGATCGCAGCCCATCAGGCGGGCGTGCGGCAATCAACAGCCGCGGTTTTGGCCGGCGGCCGGCTTCTGTCCGCAATGCACGCGGCCGAAGCCGGTGCTCGCGGCTATTTGCTGACCACCCGGCACGAGCATCTTGATTCGTACCAGACCGCGCTCGGGGACATTGCCCGAGCGCAGCGCGCGCTGCGAGAAACGGTGGCCGACGTTCCGGATCACGGCAGGCGTCTGCAGGCGATCGACGAGCATATCCGCCGCCGACTCTCGGATTTGGCCGCCGAGGTCGAGCTCGCAAGTCGAGAAGGCGGTGACCGCGCCCGAGTCAGGGAGGCCGAGAGTCACGGGCCGCAGGAGATGCACGAGATCCGTCAAAACCTTCGATCGATCGAGCAGGCGGAATTAACACGCCGCGATGCTCTCCGCGACGCCGCCGAGGTCAGCATCCACGACGCGGTTGTATCGCTGATCATTTCCACGATTTTCAGCTTCGCGATCATGGCGGTCGGTTTCTATGTGATCCAGCGGGAAATGGCCGCCCGTAGAAAGTTGGCCGAAAGCTTGCAGGCTGCCGATCGCAAGAAGGACGACTTTCTGGCCCTTCTCGGGCACGAGCTTCGCAATCCCTTGGCCGCGATTCGAAACGCGATCGACGTGCTGGACCTCTTGGGCTCCCCCTCGCAGCCGCTGGAAGAAATGCACGGCATCATCAACCGCCAAACCGCCGTCATGGGGCGCTTGGTCGACGATTTGCTCGATGTTTCTCGTATTGCCCACGGCAAGATCGAGCTGCGCAACTCCCAGCTTGATCTGATCGAACTTGTCGAACGCACGATCGCCGATACGAGCAGCGCTGTTCATGGGACCGACGTGACAATTACTCTCGATGCGCCCCACGAACGGGTATGGGTTCGCGGCGATGCGACGAGACTGGGCCAGGCGATCGGCAATCTGTTGCACAATGCCGTGAAATTCTCGCCGCCTGCCGGGCTGGTTTCCGTGCGCATCGAGCCTGTGCATGCCAAACACCAGGTAAGGGTCGCAGTCTCCGATCAAGGCATCGGCATGAACCAGCGGACGCGCGAACGTGTTTTTCACCCCTTTGCTCAAGGCGCGGCCAACGGCGATCGCAGCCAGGGGGGATTGGGGTTGGGTCTGGCATTGGCCAAAGGACTCGTCGAGTTGCACGGAGGCGAGATCGAGGCGTCAAGCGTCGGGTTGGGGCGCGGCTCGACGTTCACGATCGCTCTACCACTGGTACCGTATGTCGCGCCGGAAGAAGATCGTTGCGGTTGCACCGTCGATCCGCCCGAAAGCTGCCGCGTGCTGATCATTGACGATCGTCGCGATTCGTCGTTCCCCGTGCAGCGCATGCTGGAGCATGGCGGACACGAAGTCCACGTCGCAACGAATGGGGCCGCGGGTATCGCGCTGGCCCAGGAATTGGAACTCGACGTCGTGTTCTGCGATATCGGCTTGCCCGGCGGCATCAGCGGTTATGATGTCGCGCGGGCCTTGCGCGATTCCCCCAAGACCGCGACGCTATTCCTGGTAGCCTTGACCGCCTATGGCGACGAGGAGGCCCGACGTCAGGCCTTGGCAGCCGGGTTTGATCGTCATCTGACCAAACCGGCGTCGCTGCATGATATACGCAGCATATTGTCGTCCTTGCCCTGCGGAGCAGCCGCCGACCAGCGGGCCGGCATCGTGTCCTGAAAAAATCCAGCGCCTGGCTGGGGGCCGGTCAGATGGTAGGCCAACGATCGCCCGACGATACCTACTATTTCCGTCGGTTCCGGTTCCTACGGACAGAGCCCGCCGCGATTTGTACAATGGCCGCGCGGAACGCCGGGGCTGCGGTGGACGCATAGCGGCCACCCGGGGGCCTTTGAGAAATGCCGGCATAATTCTTGCATGACATTTGGTGGGCGGGACAGGAATCCTTCTGAGCATTGGGTGACGATGTGAACGGAACATTCGAATCTACCGAAACCGAACGAGATGGGCAGGCAGCGATCAACCGGGTTCTCGTGGTCGACGACGACCGCAGCAATTCCGAGATCGTTTCACGGGTGCTGGCCGCTCACGGTTACGCGGTCGACACGGCGCCCAATGGGCAAGCGGCCTTGGAATTGGTCAAGCGGCATCCGTATCGACTCGCTGTTGTCGATTACCAGATGCCGGGAATGAATGGCGTGGAGTTCTTTCGCTCGGCCCGAGAACTGCGGCCCGACCTGCGTGGGGTATTCTTGACCGCCTATGCCAATATCAACACGGTATTTCCGGCGATCGAAGCCGGCGTGGAACGCGTGCTTGCCAAACCGCTGGATTCTCGCGAGCTGATCCGCATCGCCGACACTTTAACGGCCCCCGGCGCGCCGCCGGACTAGCTTCCGGATTTCTGCCGGGCCGGCCACGGCCGGGCTCATGGGGAAAGTTCCTTTCGCACCCTTTGGAGGGCGCGGGGGGGTGTATATTGCACTGGGGCTTCCAGCCGAGCGAGCCCGTCGCTGTGTTGGCGCAGCGGGGTGGAGTAAGCCAGTTTCCCCTGGTTCCGTAATAGTAGACCGCTCGTGTCCCGTACGGGTCTGTCGTGATATGTCGTGGCGGCAATATTCGAAGCTTCTGCCTTATCTCGTCGCGTTTTTGATCATTGTCGCGTCGAGTCTGATCATTAGCCTCTTCGCGACGAGCAGCTCGGTGCTCATAGCGATTTACGTCGCGGCCGTGGCGGCCGTGAGCTGGTACGGCGGTCTCGGCCCGGCCTTGTTCGCCACGGGCCTGAGCTATCTGATCGCCAACTGGTTTTTCGTACCCAGCCAGGATGCGTTTCGCCCCAGCGCCGCGGCATTCGTGTATCTCTTCGTCTGCATGTCGATCGGTCTCTTCAGCGAGATTTCCAAGCGGGCCGTCCGCCGCGCCCGCACGAATGCCGAACAAGTCCGGCTGGTCGTCGAGAGCATCACCGACGGCTTCGTGGTCGTCGACAGCTCCTGGCGGCTGATCTACATGAATCGGGCCACCGAGGAATACAACCGGCGACACTTGCTCGATGGAAACTCGCCGGGCTCAGACGGCACCTTTCCCTTGACGGTCGGCGACGCGGCGCGGGACAGGCTGCGGCGAGCCGCGGCGGAACGCGCGACGATCGAGTTCGAGGACTTTTATATTCCCTGGCAGCGCTGGTTCGAATTCAAGGCCGCCCCCACCGATGAAGGAGGCCTTGCTATTTATTTTCGCGACGTCACCGAGCGGCGCCGCAGCGACGACGAGGCGCGCAAACTGGCCTTGATCATCGAATCGACGGAAGATGCCGTCATCGGACTGGATCTGAATGCCAATGTCACGAGTTGGAATCAAGCCGCCGAGAAGCTGTACGGATATAAGGCCGAAGAAATTGTCGGCCGATCAGTGCTTATGATTCTGCCTCCTGATCAGGTCGATGAAGAGAAAAGAATTCTGTCGGCGGTGCGCCGTGGCGAGTTGGTCCGTCATTTCGACACCGTTCGCATGCGGAAGGGGGGCCGACCGGTCGAGGTCTCGTTGAGCGTGTCGGTCATTCGCGATGACAGCGGACAGATCGTCGGGTTCTCGAAGATCGCCCGCGATGTCAGCGACCGCAAGCGTGCGGAAAAGGCCCTGCTCGAGGCCGACCGGCGCAAGGACGATTTTCTTGCCCTCCTGGGTCATGAGTTGCGCAATCCACTGGCCGGCATCGTCAGCGGGGTGGAGGTTCTTAACCAGTTGCCCGCGGGCGACCCGGACGTACGCAATGTGCTGGCGATTATCGAGAGGCAAGCGGCGCATATGAGTCGATTGATCGATGACCTGCTCGACGTATCACGCATCGTGCGTGGCAAGATCACGCTCGATCTCGCGCGCTTGGATCTGGCCCTGGTCGTGCGGCAGTCGGCGGCCGATCACAAATCGCAATTCGAACAGAAACAGCTCGCTTTCGACGTGCAAACGCCGTCTCACCCCGTGTGGGTCGAGGGAGATTCCGTTCGCCTGGCGCAGGTCGTGGGAAACTTGCTCGATAACGCTGTCAAGTTCACCGACGCCGGCGGACGTATCTCGACCCGCGTGAGCTTGGACACGGATACGTCGCGGGCCGTCGTCGAGGTGTGCGATACCGGCATCGGCATGACTCCCGACACGATCGGTTCGCTCTTCGAACCTTTTGCTCAAGCCGAAGAATCGCTCGAACGAAGTTCCGGTGGGCTCGGACTGGGATTGGCCGTGGTCAAGGGGCTGATCGAGTTACACAACGGTACCATCGAGGCCACGAGCGCCGGCGCCGGTCAGGGCGCGACATTTACGATCCGTCTACCGACGTGCATGAGCCCCCACCCGAAGAATCAACTTACCGACAATGGTTCGCAGGTGACGGATACTTTGCGGGTGCTGGTCGTGGACGACAATCGGGACGTACTGCACGTTGTCAGCAAGCTCTTGCAACTTGGCGGCCACACGGTCGCCACTGCCCACGATGGATCGAGCGGCGTGGAGCTGGCTCGGGAGTTTCAACCCGACCTGGTTCTCTGCGATATCGGGCTGCCGGGCGAGATGAACGGCTACAAAGTGGCCGAAGCACTACGTGCCGATCCGGCCACGCGCTGGACCCGGCTGGTGGCCGTTACAGGCTTCGGCCAGGAGGAAGACCGTCGGCGCGCACTGGCCGCGGGATTCGACCGACACCTGACCAAGCCGGTTGGCTACGCGGAGCTCGTGACACTGATCGCCGACATCGACCAGGGCTAGTGGATCAGGGGGTGATGCGGTAGCCGATCTCGGCCGCGTCGGCCGGCACTTCGCCGAAATGCACCCAACGGCAGGCCTTGTTTCCATCGCGACTCCCGTCGTTTCGTCGGATACCTCCGGCCGCCAGCCTGCTTCGTGGTCTCTTCCGGTGTATGCTACGAGGATTGCGACGCCGCGCTGGTTGCGCTCTTCGAGAGGTCGGCGCCGTATATCGGTCGTGCGACCCACACAGGCTCTGATGAAACGTCGTGGCATCATTGGCGGCTGGCTGTTTCTTCTGGCGCTGACCACGCCGGAACGCCTGGTCGCTGCGCCGGATGCTCCCTCCTTTGCCGAAGCGGTCCAGCCGCTGCTGGTGGCCAAGTGTAGTCGCTGCCACGGCCGGGAAACGCAGAAGGCCGAGTTGTCGCTGCACGCGGCGGGCGGTATTCAGAAAGGGGGCGAGTCGGGTCCTGTGATCGTGGCGGGTAAACCTGACGAAAGCCCTCTTTTTGAAAAGATTCATGCCGGCGAAATGCCGCCTGATCAGGAGAACCCGCTCACCGAAGCCGAGATCGAATTGATCCGCCGCTGGATCGAAGCGGGGGCCTCGTTCGGCCAAGACGCGCCGCAGCAAGTCGCCGTTACGTATCACGATATTCTGCCCATCGTTCTGTTGCGCTGTGCCTCGTGTCACGGCCGGCAGCGACAGGAAGGCGGGCTCGACCTGCGCTCGCGCGGTGGCATGTTGAAGGGGGGCAAATCCGGTCCGGCCATCGTACCGGGCAAACCCGACGAGAGCTTGATGGTCAAGCGGGTGCGCGCCGCGGAGATGCCACCTCACGCGCGACTGGTGGAAGCCATGGTCAAGCCGATGGAGCCGGCCGAGCTTGCCAGGCTCGAGCAATGGATCGCACAAGGCGCTCCCGACGCGGCCGCCGAGCCCGACCTCGCCGGCACGGCGCAAGATCCGCTGGTCAGTGCCGCGGACCGTGAGTTCTGGGCGTTCAAACGGCCGCAGGCGTCTGTGCCGCCAACCGTTTCGCAAACAGCGCTTGTGCGCAACCCGATCGACGCTTTCGTGCTGTCCAAACTCGAGGCGGCCGGCCTGTCGCTCTCGCCCGAGACGGACCGTCGCACGCTCGCGCGGCGCGCGTATTTCGATTTAACCGGCCTGCCGCCCGAGCCGGTCGAGGTCGAGGTTTTTGCCACCGACCCGGCACCCGATGCTTACGAGCATTTGATCGATCGGCTGCTGGCGTCGCCGCGCTACGGTGAGCGCTGGGGCCGGCACTGGCTGGACGTCGCTGGCTATGCCGACTGCGAAGGACGCCGCGAGCAGCACTTGCCGCGGGACTTTGCCTGGCGCTATCGCGATTACGTCATCCGCTCGTTCAACGCCGACAAGCCGTACGACCGTTTCCTCGTCGAACAGCTTGCCGGCGATGATCTCGTCGACATCGAGCGGCCGACCGCGCGGACGCAAGAGTTCGAAGATTGCGTCGTGGCAACGGGCTTTCTGCGCATGGCTCCCGATCCCACGTGGGCCAACCTGACCGGTTTCGTGCCGGATCGTTTGGAAGTAATTGCCGATGCCGTCGACGTGCTCGGCTCAGGCGTGATGGGTTTGACGTTCAAATGCGCGCGGTGCCACAGCCACAAGTTCGATCCGATTCCGCAGCGTGACTATTACCGGCTGACGGCGATGCTCAAAGGAGCCTACGACGAGCACGATTGGCTGAAGCCGCAATTGATCGGCTACGGTGGCGCGGTGAGCGCCGGCGCCGGAGAAAGATTTCTGACGTGCGTCGCCGATGACGAGCGGCGTCGCTACGAGGCCGAACGAGACAAAACGCAACAAGAGCTCGCCACGCTGCGTGCCACGGCCGAGACGCCGGAGCGGAATCAGCGGATCAAGGAACTCGAATCCCGCCAGCCGGCCGAGCCGAAGATCATGGCCCTGTGGGATCGAGGCGAACCGTCTCCGACGTATATCTATCGCCGCGGCGATTATCAGAATGCCGGCGCGCTGGTATCGGCAGGCGTGCCCGCGGTTCTAGCCGACCCTGCCAGGCCGCTTACGATCGCGCCACCGCGCGCAGGCGCGGCATCCACCGGGCGACGGTTGGCGCTCGCCCGCTGGTTGGTCGATCCGCAACATCCGCTTACTTCCCGGGTGATGGTCAACCGGATCTGGAAGCATCATTTCGGTCAAGGGCTGGTCAAATCGCTCGGCAACTTTGGGCGCACAGGCGATCCGCCGAGCCATCCCGAACTGCTCGATTGGCTCGCCTGCGAATTCATGCGGCAAGGATGGAGCATGAAGGCGATGCACCGGGTGATGATGACCTCGAGCGTGTATCGGCAGTCGTCCGCGGTCACGCCTGCGCACGAGAAGCTTGATCCCGACAATCGCCTGTTGTCGCGCATGCCACTGCGACGGCTGGAAGCCGAAGAACTGCGCGACACGCTGCTGCTGGCCGCAGGCCGGCTGGATGAAAAGCGTTTTGGGCCGGCCGATCCCGTGCAGGTGCTGCCCGATGGCATCGTGCAGTCGGGGCAGCGGCGCAGCATCTATGTTCAGCAACTGCGCAAGCACCCGCCGACGCTGTTGGAATGCTTCGACCTGCCGGCGATGAATCCGAATTGCCTGTCGCGAAGCGACTCGTTAGTTGCCCTGCAGGCGCTGCACTTGCTCAACGACACAACAGTGCGGGAATTGGCGGGCTACCTGGCCAAGCGCGTGCAAGTCGCGGCCGGAAGCCGGCCAGCGGATCAGGTCCGGCAATTGTATTTGATCGCGCTCAGTCGGCCGCCAACGGCCGAAGAGAATTCGCTCTTCCTCGAAACGCATGCGCGGCTGACCGAAGCCTGGCAGTCGCAGTTAGCCGCTGCCGGCGCGCCGGGTGATGACGCCGCGACGCGCGCCCTGGCAACCTTGTGCCACACGATGGTGAATTCGGCTATGTTCCTGTACGTCGATTGAAAGTCTCGCCCAGCGGATGAATCATATGTCCTCACTTGCCGAAGATGCACGCAGCGCGGTGCCTGTTTCGCGGCGCAGCTTCCTCGCGCACATGGGGGCAGGTCTGCAAGGGGCGGCCTTGCTCGATCTGCTGGGGCGCGAACTTTTCGCCGCCGCCGCTGCTGAGCCATCGCCCGCGCAGCCGGCGAACCTCTTGCCGCGGCCTTCACATTTCCCGGCGCGGGCCAGGTCGGTCATTCATCTATTCATGAATGGCGGACCGAGTCAAATGGACCTGTTCGACCCCAAGCCCGAGTTGGACCGCCGTCACGGCGAGGCGTATTTCGATCGCATTGCCGGCGAGGTTGAATCGCCGGCGGCGGCGGGCGCGCTGATGCGCAGCCCCTTCAAGTTCGCGCAGCACGGTCAGTCGGGGATGTGGGTATCGGACGCGCTGCCGCACCTGGCCCAACAGGCCGACGATCTCACGCTTGTGCGCTCGTTGTACACGACGAACATCACGCACGAGCCGGCCCTGTACCTGATTCAATCGGGACACATGCCCAGCGGATATCCGTCGCTCGGTTCCTGGGTGGTCTACGGGTTGGGGAGCGAATGCCAGAACTTGCCGGCGTATGTCGTGCTCGACGATCCGCGTGGTTTACCGATCAACGGCATCGAAAACTGGACGGCCGGTTTTCTGCCGCCGATTTGCCAGGGGACTCGATTCCGCCCAACTGGCTCGCCGGTGCTGAACCTCCGCGCGGCGGTGGATGATCCTGTGGCGATCACGGAATTGCAGCGCGACCTTTTAGGCCGTCTCGACGAGATGCACCAGTCGGCGCGGCCAGGGCAGCCGAATCTGGGCGCCAGGATTGCCAGCTACGAACTGGCAGCGCGGATGCAACTTTCGGCCACCGACGCGCTCGACCTGGCGCAGGAATCGGCCGCGACCTTGGAGATGTACGGCATCGGCCGCGAACCGACCGACTCGTACGGCCGCCGCTGCCTGTACGCGCGCCGACTGATCGAGCGGGGCGTCCGCTTCGTGCAGCTTTATATCAATCAACAAATCTGGGATAACCATTCGGCGCTGGCCACCGACATGAAGGCGGCCTGCGACCGTACGGACCTGCCGATCGCCGGATTGTTGCGCGATTTGAAGCAGCGCGGCCTGTTGGACGATACCCTGGTGGTCTGGGGCGGCGAGTTCGGACGACTGCCGATGGCGCAACTGCCGCCCGACAAAGATGAGCGCAAAGCAGGGCGCGATCATAACAAGAACGCGTTCTGTGCGTGGCTGGCCGGTGGCGGCGTCAAGCCCGGCGTGACGTACGGGGCAACCGATGACTTGGGCTTCGCCGCTGTCGAAAACCGCGTCAGCGTCCCCGACTGGCACGCCACGATTTTGCATTTGCTAGGTCTGGCGCACGATCAGTTGTACGTCGACCAAAACGGTTTGAAAGAAAAACTTACCAGCGTCAACCCCGCCCGCGTCATCGACGAAATCCTGGCTTAATCGCGGTCTTACCTTGCCTCTGCTCGTCGGCTGATCCCGCCTCGCTCGTCCTCTACGCCACCAACAAGCCCGGTACCATTCCCGATGAATTCTGTTCGCGCGACCATCGAACCCGCGGTCTCCGAGGAACCACTTGGCGAAGCCACGCGTCTGCGCGACTTGTCGCCCGAGCAATGGAAATCAGGCATCGCGGCATGGCTGGGCTGGATGTTCGATGGGCTGGACATGCACTTGTACGTGCTCGTGGCCGGCCCCTTTGTCGCCGAACTGCTCGGAGCAACGAGTACCAAAGACCCCGCGGTGGGTTACTACAGCTCCTGGATTCAGGCGGCGTTCTTGTTTGGCTGGGCACTCGGCGGCGGATTCTTCGGTCGCTTCGCCGATCGCATCGGGCGTAGCCGGGCCTTGGTCCTGACGATCCTCACGTACGCGCTCTTTACCGGGCTGTCATTCTTTGCGCAGGCGTGGTGGCACTTGCTCATTTTTCGCTTTCTGGCCGCCCTGGGGATCGGCGGTGAGTGGGCCGTGGGGGCTTCGCTATTGTCCGAGACGTGGCCGCGCCGCTGGCGACCGTGGATGGCCGCCGTGCTGCAGACCGGCGTCAACCTGGGCGTGATGCTGGCCAGCCTGGCGAACTTTTTGCTTGCTGATTATCCGCATCGTTCGGTATTCCTGGTCGGCGTGTTGCCGGCGCTGCTCGTGCTGTGGATACGTCGCAGCGTGCCCGAGCCCGAAGAGTGGCGAGAGGCGCAGCAACATTCCCACGGCGAGCGGCCCGCTTTCCCTGATTTGTTTCGCGGCGCCGTGCGGCGCACCACGATCCTGTCGCTCTGCGTTTGCGGACTATCGCTGACGGGACATTGGGCGTTTTTGTTCTGGTACTTGCAGCATTTGCGCAACCTGCCCGAGCTGAGCACGTGGAGCGAAGTCGAGGTGAAACAGTTGGTTAGCCAGTTCGTGTGGCTGGTGATGGTGTCGTCGATCGTCGGCAACTTCTTCGCGGCCTGGCTGGCGCGGCGGCTGAAGTATCGCCGCGCGATCGCGCTTTTATGTCTGGGGTATTGTGCCGGCATGCTAGTGACTTATGGAGTACCGCGCGAGTACAACCAACTGTGGTGGGGACTGGCGGTAATTGGCCTGTGCCAGGGAGTATTTGCGCTCTTCACCATGTACCTGCCCCCTTTATTTCCCACGCTCTTACGAACGACCGGCGCCGGCTTTTGCTTTAACTTCGGCCGCATCGCCGCCGGCATCGGCACGGTGTTTTTCGGCCTGTCCTCCCAGGCGAACACCTATGACGCCGGAGATTACCGCCTGACGCTCGTCTACGCCGGCTTGCTGTTTCTGCCCGCCGCCATCGTGGCGTGGATGCTGCCTGAATTGGAAGATGAGAAATCCCGATCGAGGCTGCGATGAACCCAGCCACCAGCAAATTGTCGATTCCTTGCCGGGATGCCGGTTACGGAGTCGTCGCGGAATGGCCTCGGCTGCCCTCGCACATCTCCTGGCCGGAGGTCTCGGGCGTGGCAATCGACTCGCGCGATCACGTGTACCTTTTCAATCGCGGTGAGCATCCGGTCGCGATTTTCGACACCGAGGGAAGATTCCTCACGTCCTGGGGCGAGGGAATCTTCGCCCGCCCGCACGGCATTACGATCGGTCCCGACGACGCCGTGTATTGCACCGATGACCTGGATCACACGGTGCGCAAGTTCACGCCCGACGGCGAACTGCTGCTCACGCTCGGAACGAGTGGCACTCCGTCGGATACGGGCGCCACGAGCGTCGACTATCGCACCATCCGTCAGGCAGCCGGACCGTTTCATTACCCCACGAACCTGGCACTCGGGCCGGCCGGCGAAGTGTACATCAGCGACGGGTACGGCAACGCGCGGATTCACAAGTTCGCGCCCGATGGCCGACTGCTTCTCTCGTGGGGTGAGCCAGGCGCGGGCCCCGGGCAGTTTCACGTGCCGCACGGCATCGCGGTCGATCGCCGCGGCGTGGTCTACGTGGCCGATCGCGAAAACAGCCGCATACAACTGTTCTCGCCCGAGGGCGAGTTTCTTTCCGAGTGGACCGATATCGCCCGGCCCAGCCAGGTATTCATCGACACGGCGGAAAACGTGCTGGTGGCCGAATTAGGATATCGTGCCGGCATGTGGCCCGGCACCAGCCCGCCAAACGACGAGGCGACGGGCGGGCGCGTGAGCATTTTTAATATCCATGGACAACTGAAAACTCGCTGGGGCGGAGGACAGAATCCGTGCGCGGCGGGCGACTTCTTTGCCCCGCATGATATCGGCATGGATCGCTCGGGCGCGATCTACGTGTCCGAGGTCACCTGGTCGGCCGGTGGTCGCCGCGGAATGGTGCCGGCCGATTGCCATGCGATCCAGAAGTTCTCCCGCTCGAAAAGCTAAGGCACAAGAAAGGTTCCTTGATGAAAGCGTGGCGATTCTACGGCTTCGGCGATATGCGACTGGATGAAGTTCCGGTGCCTGAGTGCGCACCGGGGCACGTGCTCGTCGAACCATTGTGCGTGCAGCCCAGCGTGACCGAGGCGCAGTTGGCCCTGGGCATACCGACACTGGCCTACGAGCGCGTGAAGCGTCGCTTGGAGCAGGATGCGCCGCTGCAACTTTTCGGCCACGAGTTCTGCGCGCGGATTGTCGAGGTCGGGCGCGGCGTCGCGCGATTTCGCGTCGGCGATCGTGTGGCCGCCCGCGCCAAACAGCCGTGCGGTCATTGCCCGTTGTGCCAATCGGAGCGCAGCCACTTGTGCCGAAAGGGGCCGGTGATCGGCTTCGATCTACCTGGTTGCTTCTCCGAGATCGCCATCCTGCCCGAGGTCGCGCTCGTGAAAGTCGACGAGCGGATTTCCGACAGTGAAGCAGCCTGCTTGCAGTCGCTTAGCGACAGTGTGGCCGCCGTCGAAACGGCGCAGCTGGCCGTCGGCGACACGGTAGTGATCTTGGGCCAAGGGAGCATGGGCCTGGAATGTCTGCAGATCGCGCGGTTGTGCGGCGCCGGGTTGATCATCACGGTCGATGTCCGCGACGAGGCATGCGCGATGTCGCGGGATTTGGGGGCCGACTACGCGCTGAATGCCACGCAGTGCGACGTCGTAAAAACGATCAGCGAACTGACCGAGGACATCGGCGCCGATGTCGTGTTCGAATGCGCCGGCGGCAGCCCGAAGCAGGGATTGGCCGGCCATGCCTCGCTGCTGCAGGCGATCGCGGTCGCGCGCTCGGGGGGCAAGATCATCGGCGTCTCGTTTTACGGTGGGCCCATCCCGATCGAGATCGACCTGTTACGCGAACGCAGCCTGCGTTACGTGTTTCCGGATATCAGCACGCAAGCGCACCTGGCGCACACCGTCCGGCTGGCGGCAACGGGCCGGATCCGGTTGAAAACCACTATTACACACATCCTGTCCGGACTGGAGTCCGTACCCCAAGCGTTTGAAATCACGGCGAATAAGGGGAAGTACAGAGCCATCAATCCCGCCCAGGTCATGATGCGGCCCTAAGAAGCAAGTACCGCTTATATCGACTGACGGCCCTTGATGTGAATCTAGGGTAAAGACCGGAATTCGACCAGTTGCTTTGCCCACTCCTGAGGGTTAGCATGAACCCTTCGATGGGGGGAACGTAGTTAGGGACCCTTCCAGACAGGTATTCGGGGTAAGAGTCATGGAGCAACCAAAGCTCCGCGCGCCTCTGGTAGACCTTGCAGATCCGTTCGAGGCCGCGCGACAGGGTTCCGTCGAGCAGTTTGGCGCCCTCGTCGGAGGTTTGCGCGATTACCTGTTGCTGGTCGCCCATCGGGAGTTGTCCCCGGAGCTGCGCGCTAAAGTCAGCCCCTCGGATGTGCTGCAAGAGACGTTCATGATCGCGCAGCGGAAGATGGCCAGTTTCGAGGGGGCGAGCGAAGAGGAATTGCTCGCCTGGCTGCGCGGAATACTGCTGAACAAGATCCACTCCGCCGAGCAAAGGTATCTCGGCGCGCAAGCCCGGGACGTACGGCGCGAGGTACTGCTCGACCTGTCGCGCGGCGGTCAGGACGGCCTGGCCGCCAATGTCGACAGCCCCAGCCGCTGCGCCATGGCCGCCGAGCGCTCGGTCGTGGTTGACGAGTATTTGCGCCGCTTGCCGCACGAATATGAAACTGTATTGCGTCTCCGCTATTGGGAGCAGCTTCCACTGGAAGAAATCGCCCATCGCATGCACCGCAGTACGGATGCGGTGCAGAAGCTCTGGTTTCGCGCCGTCGAGCGCATGAAGCGGGAGTTGAATCGTAATGAGCGACCGTAACGACGCCCGGTCGGCCCACGAATCCGACGTTGACGATCAACTGGTCAAGGCAGCCTGGGCCTATGACGAACGGTTGAGCGTTTACCGTCGTGACGAGGACGCTGTTTGGGCCGAGGACGTCCCGGCCGGCGTCGAGACGCTTTCGCGGTTATTACAAGCGCAACGGACCATCGAGCTCTTATTCCATGCGGGGAGGGATGCGGCGGAAGCGTCGCTGGCGGGCGAAGCCACGGCCGACTCGCCCAGCCGGGGTCAGGAAGAAACGCTCCCGGTGCGGGATGCAACGAAACACGCGCCCCTAGAGACGCCGGCCACCTTCGGCCGCTTCGAAGTGCGGCGAGAATTGGGCCGCGGCGGCTTGGGCGTAGTGCTGCTGGCCCGCGACCCGATCTTGAACCGCGACGTCGCGGTCAAAATCCCGCGCCCCGAGGCGCTGTTGACGCCGGAACTACAAACTCGCTTCCTGCGCGAGGCGCAAGCGGCGGCACGGTTGACTCATCCCAATATCGTGGCTGTCTATGAAGCCGGCCAGGTCGGCGTGGTCAGTTACATCGCCGCGGCTTATTGCCAAGGAAGCAATCTTGCCGACTGGATCAAGGGGCGCGGTTGCACGATCGCGCCGCGGCAGTCGGTCGAAATCGTCCTGCCGATCGCCGACGCCATCGAATACGCCCACGCGCACGGCGTATTGCACCGCGATCTGAAGCCAAGCAACATTTTGCTCGAGCCCTTCGAGTCGGCCATCGCCGCGAATGATTTCGATAATGTGGGCCTCGTTCCCAAGGTGTCGGATTTCGGCCTGGCCAAGATTCAGGACCTGATCAGCGACGAAACGCGCACCGGCCTGGTGATGGGAACGCCGGCGTACATGGCTCCGGAGCAAGCCGAAGGTCGACTGAGCGACATCGGCCCTGCAACGGACGTGTACGGGCTGGGAACGATTTTGTACGAGTTGTTGACCGGCCAGCCGGCATTTCGCGGCGGCAATGACGTGGATACGCTGCGCAAGGTGGTCTCGGAAGAGCCTGTGGCACCACGCGCGTTGCGAAGCGGTATTGCGCGCGATTTGGAAGCCGTATGCCTGAAGTGCCTGCACAAGGAGCCTTCGAGCCGGTATCCCACGGCGGGGCGATTGGCGGCGGATTTGCGACGAGTGCTGCGAGGCCACGTCACCGAGGCCCGGCCGCGGACTTTGCCCGAGCGCGTCTGGAAATGGGCGCGCCGGCGCCCGGCGATTGCTGCCATGCTGCTGGTGAGCATTGTTTCCGGCATAACGATCGCGGCGCTCTCGGGGCTGTATTCGTGGCGCATGGCGACGGCCCTGGCCCTCTCCGAACAGCGGCGGGTGGATGCAATGTCCGCCCGGACGGAAGCCGACGCGCATCGCCAGATTGCCGAGCACGAACGCGACGCCAACGAGCAATATGCCTATGCCGGGCGCATGGAAGAGGCGTTTCAGACGCTCCGACAAGGGAGCATCAAGAAGGCTGCTGAATTGCTCGACAAGTATGCATCGGGTAGCCGCCTGGCCGACATGCGCGGATTCGAATGGCATTACCTGCACCGCGCACTGCACGACGAACGGCTCGTCTTGCGCGGACATCGGGGCGAAGTTTACGGTGTCGCCTTTTCGCCAGATGGTGGCACGCTCGTCTCCGGGGGCGAAGATGGCACAATCCGCATTTGGGATCCGCGCAGCGGTGAGCAGCGGCACGTCATTCATGCCCACGAAAGTTGCACGAACGACGTCGATTTTTCGCCGGATGGCAAAGTCCTGGCCAGCGCCAGTTGCGATGGCACGATCAAGCTGTGGGATACGAGCAGTTGGACTCTGCTGCGTGTCGTAACCGAGCAGTCGAAGCCGCAACTGTGCGCGGCGTTTTCACCGGACGGTCACCTGCTGGCCGGCGAAGGGGCCGACAAAGGGCTGAGCATCTGGGATTTGCAAGGAACGCTGCTGACGATCCTCGACGTGGAAAATCCGCTGAACGTCGTCAGTTGGAGCCACGATTCACGTTATTTGCTGGTGCCCTTCGTTCACGGCTACACCATTTTCAACACGAGTGATTGGAGTAGACGCGACGTCGACGTTAAGGGACCTATCATGAGCGTGGCCTTTTCGCCAACCGGCGATCAGCTGGGATTCTCCTCAAACTATGCCGTTGGCATGGCAAGTTTCGCGGCAACCAGTCCCGGCCCAATCGTCGACGGGCACCGCGCACGCATTGACAAAGTCTTATTCCGGCCCAACGGTCGTGAGCTCTTATCTTGCGGCGCCGATTACACCGTAAAGGTATGGAAAGTGCCGGAGGCGCCAATTCCGTCCGCTTCGGCAATGCAACCGGCACTCGTCGAGAGCCGTACGTTGCTGGGGCACACCGGCCGTGTTCAGGACATGATCATCGCTCCCGATGGTTGTACCCTGGCGACCGCTAGTTACGACGGCACAGTACGCCTATGGGACCTGGATGCCCCCGGTGCGTCCGTGCCGATGCTGCGGTGCCCTGTCGCAATTCAGAGCGACTATCGATTCGCACAACCCGAATTGTCGAGTGATTTAAGCCGCCTGGCGGTTCACACCGATGACGGGCGCATGCACATTTGGGACGTGACTCAGCAACAGTTGGTGCTCGATCGCGACATCGAGGCAGAGGCCGCATCGGCGATGGCCTTTGGCCACGATCTGCAGCGGTTCGTCGGGTGGGACTGGGTTCGTGGCAGGGTAATCTTCAGCGATGTGGCAAGCGCCGAAGGATTGATCACCGCTACCGTGCCGCGGGGACCCATCCACAGTACATGCTTTAGCCGGGACGGAACGCGTGCCGTGGCCGTCGAATGGACTGGGCACGCACGTGTCTGGGATACCACCACCGGTGAACTGCACTGCACGTTCGGGCGCCCCGGCGAGGGCAAAATCGAGGAGAGTTATTATGCCGATCATCTGCGCCCCGCACTATCAGACGACGGGCGCCGACTAGCCATATGTAACGTCGAGAATGCCGGCATTCTCGACGTCGATTCCGGATCGTGGACCGACATCAAGAGCATCGAAGGAGCATGTTCTGATGTCCAGTTTTCGCCCGATGGACGGTACTTGCTCATCAACGGCTATCCGAGCGGCGTGAACCTGATTGACGCCCACACGGGAGAGTTGTCGCGCGTGCTCCGCCTGCAGTCACCGGTTACGGCCTTGACCGCCTCGCGCGACGGCAAAACCATCGCCACGGCGGTCGGACGGCGCGTGCATTTATGGCACAGCGAAACAGGGCAAAGGATCGGAACGCTTGCGATCGACGAAGACGCCGGGTCGACCTTGCGTTTGCAGTTTTCCGAGGATGGCCGGCACCTGGGGGCGGTGACGACAAAGGTCTTGGAGGACGGCACCGGCCTGGCGACCTTGTACGTCTGGTGACGGCCGGTTCTGCTAATGCCGATGGTGTTCGCGACGACGCAAGTCCAGGCAGCACGGCTGGCGATCGCCGGTGTCTAAAAACCACAGATTTCCCTTGCATCTGACAATCCGAACCCCTATAAGGGTTAGACAGTTCCTCTCTTTCGGAACATGGGCCCGCTAACCAAACGTCGCTCGTAAGCGTTTGCTCTTCTGTGCGGTGCCCGGCCTTGCGCTTTGTTCATCTTCTTCGGTGCGCACTCGATCTGCCGCCGCACGTCGGGGAGCTCTGACGTTGCTTTTTATCTCGTGGCGTTTCGTGCATCCATATTTCTTTCGGGAAATCATCGAAGAGGTGTTCCTATGCTGGCCGCTCGATTTCCGAGTGTCACATTTGCTCTGCTCGCGGCGACGCTCGTCGCGCTTGTTCCATCGTCCGCCTGCGCTGCCAACCAGGACGTGGTTTTCACTATCGATCCATCGCAAAGCACGTTTAATTATTCCACCGTGGGCGGCATTTATGGGACATATGTCCCGGTTTCTCCGGGCAGCGACACCACGAGCGTTAGCGGACATTTTCTGGTGAGCTTCGATCCAACGACCGATACGCCGACGAGCATTCAGTTCATCGGCGGCGATGGCTACTACCAGCAAGACGGTTCGATGACCGTGAAGAGTCAGTCGCCGGGCGTCGTCGTCGACTACACAGGCCTGAGCTTCGATTTCAGCAGCCCGGTCTTGACCAGCAACAATGGCGTCTACCAGGCTAACACAACTACGTTCGATGTCTTGGGCGGCGCGTTAACCGAAACCTTCACCGATAACTCCAGCGAAGTATTCCCAGCACAGGGTTACACCGACAAAGTCACCGCCGGTCAGTGGACGCTGGCCGAGACCGGTGGTCCGGGGTCCGGCGATTGGACGTTGAGCGTTTCTGGGCATTACACCGAGCCCGTTGGTTCCGGTCCGCGCAATTCGACAGGCACGTTCACGCTCAATGCAGTGTCGACGGCACATTTCGGCACGTCGAACATCACGACCGTCGCGCCGGACGCCACGCAAGCCAGCGTGCTGGGGGGCGCGGCAGCCACGGGCGGAGTGACGATCAACCTTAGCGGCAATACCAACGGCGGAACCTTCACGGCGCAGCAGATTCCGAATTCCGGTGGCCTGTCGCAACAGGCGATCGCTGCCGCGCAGGTGAACCCGATCTTCGCGCTGTCGACGAGCTCGCTGTCGGCCGCGCCGCAGATTTGGAGCGTCGAGTACACCGGCCTGCCGACCGGCCAGACAGCGACGCTCGTTTTTCATTACGATCCGTCGCAATTGCCGGGCGGATTCGACCAGTCGCAACTAGGCCTGTGGCATTTCGACAAAACGGCTAATGCCTGGGAGTTCGGCGGCACGGTGAATACGACCGACCATACGATCACGTTCGTCACCAGCAGCTTTTCGCCGTTCGAGCTGGGGCGAGCCGTACCCGAGCCGTCTTCCCTCGCCCTGTTAGGCCTGGGGCTCTTGAGCCTTGCCGGTTGTCGGTATCGCCGGCGGGCGAAATAGCCGTGGTCGAAGATAAAAACCTGCACGATCGAAAGGCCACCTGCGCGGGTGGCCTTTCCTTTTGCGCTCCTAGCTCGCCGGCGGTCGGATCTCCTGGGCGTTCGGCCGATTCGGACGAACGCCGCGCAATACGTCGACGGCTTCGGTCAGCCCGTCGATCGTTAATTCGTACATCGGATACAGGCGGCGAATCATGCGAATCGTTGCCGCGTTCCATCGCTCGCGCGGCTCGGGATTAAGCCACACCGAGTTCGGCACGCGCTCGCGGATGCGCACCAGCCACGCCAGGCCTGTCTCGGAATTGCGATAGTCGAAGCTCAGGGCGCCCCCCAGGTGCGTCAGCTCGGAGGGGGCCATCCAGGCGTCGCCGACGAAGATTACCGACCAGGTGTGATCGAGGTTCGCGAGCAAATCGACCGTGGGCTCCCCCTTCCAGATCTGGATGTCGGTGTATACCCGCTCGTACACACAGTTGTGAAAGAAGCGATGCTCGAATTTCTTGAAATGATTCGCGGCATGGGCGGCGCTGAACAACCGCTCGCACAGATGCGTGTAAGGATCCATCGAGCCCCCCACGTCCATCAACAACAGCAGCTTCACGCGATTGCGCCGCGGCGGTCCGAAGACCAGCTCGATCTCGCCGCCGTTGCGGGCGCTGTGATCGATCGTGTCGTCCAGTTGCAGTTCCTCGGGCCCCTCGTCTTTGTTCAGCCGCTTCAGCCGGCGCAGCGCAATGCCGATTTGCCGCGTGTCGAGAATGCGGTCCGAGCGCAGATTGCGAAAACGTCGCTCGCCGGCGACCTGTACCGCCGAGCGTCCTCCCCCTTCGCCTCCTACGCGCACGCCGGAGGGGTGCTCGCCGCCGTGGCCAAACGCCGATGTGCCGCCGGTGCCAATCCAGCGGTTGCCGCCGTCGTGCCGTTCCTTCTGCCGCTCGAGAAGCTCACGAAAGCGCGAGGCCAGCTCGTCCAGATCGAAGGCTTGCAGCTTTTCCCGGTCGGCATCGCTGATGTTCGGCAGGATCGGATTTTCGAGCCACTCGAGCAATTCGTCGCTCAAGTCGACCGATGTTTCGATGCCGGCAAAAAACGACGCAAAGGCCCGATCGTACGCGTCGAAATCCGCTTCGCGCTTCACCAGCAGGCACCGCGCCAGGTAGTAAAACGTGTTGAGATCTGCCCGCGCGTGCCCCCCGGCCAGGGCCTGCATGAGTGCGAGCCATTCGGTGCTGGCGACCTTCAGGCCGAAGCTGCGCAGATGGTAGAAGAAGTCGATGAACATGCGCGCATGCCGTCTGCGATGTTATCTGCTCAACTCACCCGTCCGAAGCGGCGATTCGAGAGCACGGTTTCGATGTCGGTCTCGCGTTTGAGCAGCACCCCCAGGAAGGGCAGCTCCTTTTCGATCGCGGCCGCCGCAATGCCACCGCGCCGAAGGGCCGCGATCCAATCAATCAGTTCGCTGGTCGAAGGGCGCTTGCGCACCTCGGGCAGGTCGCGCAACCAATAGAATCGCAGCAGCACTTGGCGCAGCAAATCGCTTTCGACGTCGGGATGATGAACCCGCACGATTTCGGCCATCGTTTCCTTGCCCGGGAATTCGATGTAGTGGAACACACACCGGCGGAGGAACGCGTCGGGCAGCTCCTTTTCATTGTTCGATGTGATGACGACGATAGGGCGCTGTTGAGCCGTGATCTGATCACCGGTCTCGGCGACCGTGAAGCTCATGCGATCGAGCTCGTGCAAGAGGTCGTTGGGAAATTCCATGTCGGCTTTGTCGACCTCGTCGATCAAGAGGACCACGCGCTCTTGCGCGCGCAGCGCCCGGCCGAGCGGCCCGAACTTGATGTACTGGCGGATATCGCTGATATCGCGATCGCCGAAACGAGCATCGTTCAGCCGCTGCACCGTGTCATAGACATACAGGCCATCTTGGGCCTTGGTGGTCGACTTGATATTCCAGGTCACGAGCTCGCGGCCGAGATTCTCGGCCACGGCTTCGGCCAGCACGGTTTTGCCCGTCCCCGGCTCGCCGCGAATCAAGAGCGGCTTCTCCAGCGCGCAGGCGACGTTCACCGCGTCGCGGAGCTCGGGCGTGACGAGATACGTATCCGTTCCGGTGAAAAGATGGAACGACATGTGTGCTCCTGGTTAGAAATCCGCTGATGTCTGCCGATCGTCCCGCCGGAATGCAACGAGAGGCCCCCTTCGGTATCGGTCACGACTCAGTGTATGCGACCATGACTTGCGGCATAAGCCGGGCGCCGGATCTTGATGAGCGAACGATGTACCACCCGAGTTTGTGCCCAATTTTCCGCCGTTCCGGGCTACCACTGCTTTGCTGGCGGACCGTTGGGCTCGTGCTAGAATAGGACTGCATGTTCGCTGGGGAGGGTTTCCGATGCTTTCCGCTTAGCATTGCGAACATGTCCCTTTGAGAGACGCCTTTCATCTCTTCCTGGCACCGGACGGCTGAGGATTCTTGCATGCACACTTCCCTGGCACATCTTGCTGCGCCGCCGACCTCGGCATTCCGAATTCTTCTGACCGTGGCGACGATCTTGGGGGTCACGGCAGCCAGCCGCTGGGCTCGGTCTGAACCACTACGTATCGATGCGGCCACCGAGAAAAAGGTCTATCCCGAGATCGAGGAAGCCAAGCAGCGGCTCGCGAAACAAGATATCGAAGGAGCCTTGGAATCATTTAATGCCGCGGCCAAAGCTCACTCAGAGTTGCCGAACGGGCGCGTGCAATTGGCCAACGTTTATTTTTCCATCAATCGCCCGCGCGAAGCACGTGCCCAGTTGGAGAAAGGCATTACGGATTTTCCGAATGATCCGGAAACCTACCTGGTCATGGCCGAGATTGCCTTGCGTGAAGGGCGCTGGACCGATGCGGGCCTGCTGAGCGAAAGGGGGGTCGGGCTTTTGAAGGGATTCAAAGGCGATGCCGACAAAAAGAAGGATCTGATGACCCGAGCCTTCCTCGGCGCGGCGATGACTGCCCAGCAACACGAACGCTGGGAAGACGCACGCAAACTACTCGCGGAACTGATCAAGGCGAACCCCGACTCCGCCGCGGCGCATTACCGGCTGGGGCAGGTGCTGTTCGAGATGGATAAAGAGAAAGACGCCTACGCCGAGCTTCAGGCAGCGGCCCGCATGGACGAAGACATTCCATCGCCCGAGATGACCATGGCCCAGCTCTTCGAGAAGGACAAAGACCGGGCGAATGCCGAGAAATGGATGAAGCAAGCCGTGGCCGCCGACCCCAAGAGACTGAAGACACGCCTCGACGCCGTGCAGTGGATGCTGCGCACCGGCGACCTGGAGGGGGCCAAGGCACAAGTGGCGGAGGCGCTAAAGATCGATCCGGAATCGCAGGATGCTCTGTTCCTCGCTGGCCGCGTGGCGCGCTTCTCCAAGGAATACCCCCAGGCCCAGAAATACCTCGAGCGGGCGTACCTGGAATCGCCCGGCGCGGGCAGCGTGGCCAACGAGTTGGCGCTGACGCTGTGCGAAATCGGCGAAGACGAGCGCAAACGCGCCTTCACGCTGGCCGAGGCCACCTATCGCCAACAGCGCGACGTGGAAACGGCGGCCACCCTCGGTTGGATTTGCTACCGCATGGGACGCATGGAGGATGCCGAGCGGATGTTCAACGCCCTGGCCACGGCGAATCAATTCTCGCCCGACGCCGCCTATTACTTCGCCGTCTTCGCGGATGACCGTAATCGTGGCGAGGCCGCCAAGGGGCTCTTGGAAGCGGCGATCAAGGGAGACGCCCCCTTCGCCCATCGGGCCGAGGCGCAGAAGCTGTTCGATCGACTGACGAAGAAGTCATCGGCGGTACCGGCCAAGACCGAACTCAAGCCGGCCGCAGACAAATTGGAGCTATTCGACACTTCGAAATCGGCTCCCTCAAAAGCTCCGGCAAAGGCTACGCCTGCCAAAGCGCCAGCCACGAAAGCGCCGCCGGCAAAGGGCAAAACGCCGACACCCTAAAAGATCTGCGCGACAGAAACCCCGCGGGACGGGTACCCCACGGCGCGAGATCATCCGCCCGTCTGCCAATTGGGGCGCGGCCAGGGGTACTCCATGTGCCTGGCCGTCTGCTCGGCCTGTGCTTGCCCTAGCAGCCTGGCTACGACGTAGAGCGACATATCGATGCCGGCGGCGATCCCGGCGCTGGTGATAATGCGGCCGTTATCCACCACGCGCTCGTTGGCGTCGACTTGCGTTCGCGGCGCTGTTGTACGCAGCAGGTCGATCGCACCGTGATGCGTGGTGGCACGCAGCCCGTCAAGCAGGTTGGCCTTCGCCAACAAAAGCGCGCCGGTGCATACCGACAAAATGAGTTCGGCCGCTGCCGCGCGCTCGGCGATCCATGCCAGAAGCGCCGCGTTGTGCATTTCGCGCCGCGTTCCCTGACCGCCGGGCACAATCAAGACATCGGCCGGCGGGGCGTCGGCCAGCGTAAAATCGGGCACGACCTTCAGTCCGTTTCTAGCCGTGACCGTAGCTAACCGCTCGGCCACGGTATAGACCCGAAACGGCCGCGGCGATTCCTGCTGCCCGGTGACGGAGAAGACCTCGAATGGCCCACAGAAGTCGAGCACTTCGACGTCGTTGAAGAGGAGCAGGGCCACCTGGCGAGTTTTCGTGACGGTGGTCGTGGGCATTAGAGATTCCTTCTTGCGGAGACGCCCAGCCGCGGGCGGGAGCCTCGTCTTTGGTCGGCGCTTCGGGGTATGTGTCAAAAGAGGGTGCGATGACTCGAGGGGATCGCAACTCGGCCGTTTGCCCCCGTAGACTGCGGATGTTACCTTGCTTTCGCTGGAATCAAAACGACGCGCCGCACGGGGCGCAATCCACCGAGGGGACCTAGGGTCATGGCCGAATCGATTAAAGCGCGTTTCAATCTCACCGGCAAGGTGGCCATCGTCACCGGAGCGAGCAAGGGGATCGGCGAATCGATCGCCCGCGGCCTGGCCGAGTTCGGCGCCAAGGTCATGGTCAGCAGCCGCAAGCAGGACGCCGTGGACGCGGTGGCGAAAACGATCCAAGCCGCGGGGGGTGAAGCCGACGCTTTTGCGGCCCACGCCGGCAGCACCGCTGATCTTCACGCCTTGGTCGACAAGACCGTCGCGCGCTTCGGGGGCGTCGACATCATCGTCAACAACGCCGCGGCCAACCCGGTGTTCGGGCCGATTGTCATGGCCGACGAGGGGGTGTTCGACAAGATCATGGCCGTGAACGTCAAAGGGCCGTTGGAACTGGCGAAAAAAGCCTTTCCCATCATGGTCGAGCGCGGCGGCGGGTCGGTGATCAATATCAGCAGCATCGGCGGTATCAGTCCCGAGCCGATGCTGGGCATTTATAGCGTGAGCAAGGCGGCGCTGATCAGCCTCACCAAGGTGCTGGCCGCCGAATGGGGCGCCGTGAAGATTCGCGTCAACGCCATCTGTCCGGGCCTGGTGCAGACGAAATTCAGCAAGGCGTTGTGGGAGACCGAGAGCAACCTCGAAAAGTTTACCTCGCAACTGCCGCTGGGCCGCATGGCACAGCCCGATGAAATCGCGCCCTTGGCAGTCTTTTTGGCCGGCGACGCGGCATCGTACTGCACCGGCAGCGTCTATCTGGCTGACGGTGGCCACGTGATCTAGGGAATGTCGAATGTCCAAGCTCGCACTGTCTAAGACCGGCCTGGAGGTTCACCTGGATGGGGTGCCACGGGGTGGCTTGCCCGTCAGTGGAGTAGTTAGGACAAGGACTGGTAGGCAAGCTTGAGCAATCTCTACGCCATCCGTCATGGGCAGGCTTCGTTCTTTGCCGAAGACTATGACCAGTTGTCGCTGATTGGCGAGACGCAGGCGCGTTTGCTTGGCGAATACTGGGCCCGCCGCCGCGTGATCTTCGACGAGGTGTACACCGGGCCACGCCGCCGCCACGTCGATACGGCGCGGTTGGTGGGCAACGCATACCGCGAGGCCGGCCTTCCCTGGCCCGAGCCGGTCATGCTACCGGGGCTCGACGAGTACGAAGCCGAGGCGGTGCTCAAGCAGGCCCTGCCACAATTAGTCGCTGAGCACGAGCCGATTCGCCGCCTCCACGAAGCGGTCGAGCGGGCCACCGATCGCGCCGCGAAGCTGAGGGCCTTCCAGAAAATGTACGAGGTCGTGATCGACCGCTGGGTGCATGGGCAGCTGAATCTCCCCCAGGTCGAATCGTGGGACGCGTTTTGCCAGCGCATGCACGAGTCGCTCGACCGGATTGCCGCCAACCCGGCCGGCGGGCGGCAGGTGGCGGCCTTCACCTCGGGGGGGCCGGTCGGAATATGCATGCAGCGGGCTTTGGGGCTCACGCATCGCACTACGCTGCAAATGGCCTGGATGGTGCGAAACGCGGCTTTCAGCGAGTTCATCTTCTCCGGCGAGCGGTTCACGCTCAGCCGGTACAACGCCTTTCCGCATTTGGACGATCCCGAGCATTTGACGTACCGGTGAACGGCGCTGCGCGTAACCGCATGGCGGGAGTCTTCTGTAGCCGGAATCTTCGAGGCAGGGCGCCCAACCACCGGTTCCGGCTCACAGAGCCCGGCTACCGCATCGACCCGACCGCTTTACAGCGGCGCTGGAAATGCGACGATTGTGTCAGCTGCGGAACCACTGATGCGCTAGCTCGGATAACTTGCGCCAAATTCATTTCGAGGGGGGATTCGGATGGACTTCTCTGTTTCGCCAAAGATGCAGGAGATCCTCGCGCGGATGCGCGAGTTCGTCGAGAAGGAGCTCTATCCCCTTGAGCCGCACGCACGTGATCGCGGGTTCAAGGCCACCGTTCCGCAACTGCGCGAAAAGCGCGCCAAGGTGCGTGAGATGGGCCTGTGGTGCCCGCAGATTCCCAAGGAGCACGGCGGAATGGGCCTGTCGCTGCTTGAACACGGCATGGTCAGCGAAGTGCTCGGTCGCAGCACGCTGGGACATTATTGCTTCAACTGCCAGGCGCCGGATGCGGGCAATATGGAAATCCTGATGATGTTCGGCACCGACGAGCAGAAGAAGTCATGGCTGCGGCCATTGCTCGCCGGGGAGATTCGCAGTTGCTTCTCGATGACCGAGCCCGACCGTCCCGGTTCGAACCCCGTGTGGATGGACACCCTGGCCGTGAAACAGGGCAACGACTACGTGATCAACGGCCGCAAGTGGTTCACCTCGTCGTACGACGGTTCGGCCTTTGCCATCGTGATGGCCGTGACGAACCCCGAGGCGCCGCCGCACAAGCGGGCCAGCCAGATCATCGTGCCGGTGAACACGCCGGGCTTCAAATTCGTTCGCAATATCGAGCTGATGGGGCACGCCGGCGACGATTACGACAGCCACGCGGAAGTGGTCTACGAAGATTGCCGCGTACCGCAAAGCAACCTGCTGGGCAAAGAAGGAGAAGGGTTTGCCATTGCCCAGGAGCGGCTCGGTCCCGGCCGCATTCACCATTGCATGCGGTGGATCGGCATCTGCGAGCGCTCGTTCGATCTGATGTGCCAGCGCGCCGCCAGCCGCGAATTGGCGCCAGGCAAGCCATTGGGCACGCAGCAGATCATCCAGCAGTGGATCGCCGACAGCCGCGCGGAAATCAACGCCGCCCGACTGATGGTGCTGGAAGCCGCCTGGAAAATCGACAATCAGGGGATGGCCGCGGCGCGCGAGGAGATTTCGTGCATCAAGTTCTTTGCCGCCGACGTGCTCTTGAAAGTCATCGACCGGGCCATCCAGGTACATGGCGCACTCGGCATTACGACCGACACCCCGCTGTCGATTTATCTGCGCAACGAGCGGGGGGCGCGCATCTACGACGGAGCCGACGAGGTCCACAAAATGGTCGTTGCCAAGCGCATTCTCGGCCGTTACGGACTGAAGATTTCCTGACCCGCCCGCCTCATGCACGCCACGGAGCCCCTCCTTTGACCGACATTCTCGACAAGACGCGCGCTGTTCGCTCGGGCGAGGAACTCGATCTCGCCAAGCTCGAAGCCTACCTGCGCAAGCATTTGCCGCAGGCCGCCGGCTCGCTCACCATCGAGCAGTTTCCCGCCGGCCATTCGAACCTCACCTATTCGGTCCGCCTGGGCGATTTGGATATGGTGCTGCGGCGTCCTCCGTTTGGCAGCAAGGTGAAAAGCGCTCACGACATGGGACGTGAGTACCGCGTGCTCTCGAAATTGCACAAAGCGTTCGCGCCCGCGCCGGAACCGGTTTTGTATTGCGAAGATGAGGCCGTCCTCGGCGCACCCTTCTACTTGATGAAGCGTATCCGCGGCGTGATTATCCGCCGCGAGCCGCCGCAGGGCCTCGACTTTTCGCCGAATGTCGCTCGCCGGCTCAGTGAATCGTTCGTCGATACGCTGGCCACGCTGCACGGGCTGGACTACGAAAAAATCGGCCTCGGAGACCTCGGCAAGCCAGTCGGCTATATGCAGCGGCAGGTTGAGGGGTGGGTGAAGCGCTATTACGGCTCGCAAACGCACGACATCCCCGAGGTCGAGCCGGTCAGCCGCTGGATGGCCGAGCACATGCCGGCCCATTCCGACGCGACCCTGATCCACAACGATTACAAGTACGACAATGTGATCGTGGCGGCCGACGACGTCACGCGCATCATCGGCGTGCTCGATTGGGAAATGTGTACGCTCGGCGATCCGCTCTCCGACCTGGGCACGGCGCTGTGCTACTGGATCAACGCCGACGATCCCGGCGAGATGCAACTGATCCGCTGGGCCCCCACGACCGAGCCCGGCAGCATGACCCGGGCGGAACTCGCCACCCGTTATGCCGAGAAAACCGGCCGCGACACGTCGGGTATGGCGTTCTACTACGTCTACGCCATGTTCAAAACGGCCGTCATCGCGCAGCAGATCTATTACCGCTACCACCACGGCATGACCAAGGACGAGCGCTTCGTGGCATTTTTAGAGGCCGCGAAGATCATGATGCGCGCCAGCCTGCGGGCGGCAGAGACGGGAAAGTACTGAGTTCCTGTTGGGCATTAATCCCGAGTGCCATGCTTTTTCGCGGCACGCGAACAAGCATGTTTTAAGATTCGCGGAGGGCGCTCTTTCGTTGCTACGCATGCTTATTCGGCTTGCGAAAACGCATCGCAGGACACAAGCAGGCGAAACGCGCTTATTGGCCGAATTCCGCGTCAAAACCGCGGCGCAAAAATAGAGCCGCCCACCTTGTGCAGGCGGGCGGCTCGTCACCGTTGTTGCTTTTAGATTCACACAATCGGGACCGTAAAATCGGCCTCGATCGCGGACCACCTACTTCTTCTTGGCGGTCTTCTTCTTGGCGGCCTTCTTCTTGGCACCTTTCTTGGCAGCTTTCTTCTTGGCCACTCTTACGTCCTCCTAACTAAGGGTGCTGGTGAGGCCGATGAGAACTTTCCTAGCAGTTCCCGTGTGGCCGACACTCACCTCTGATCAAAAACTTCGTGTTGTTGCGACGACCAAAACGCAGTAGCGTTGCAGTCGTTGCTGCCACATGCATCCATTTGTACGGGGGGCTTGCAAATTGTGCAAGCCCAGTTTTGCCAAACTCGCGCGATCCACCTCGATCGCGCTCTTCTCGATGTTCGCGCATCGGTGAGCCATTGCGCATCGCGCGCGTCCTTTGATCGCGCGACGCAACGACCCGATGCGCGGCGCAGAGATATGATGCGCGGAGCGAGTTCGTCATTGTGCGAAAGCGCGCTTACGCCCCGATCGCTCGTCGCATCGCGCACGATCGAAGCCACGTCTCCAATGCTGCGCCGAGCGCTGCAGAGGAGCGGCGCATGAGATCCATCACGAGGCAAGAAACCGCAAAAAAGGCTTATCTTGCTTGCCTCTCGCGCCCAGAGTTACGCATTTTCGCGCAAAATCGCGCCGAAGGACGCAATTCGAGAGATGCCACGCACCGCGATTCGCTACGCCAGCGCGGCCGAAATCACTTCGCCATCGACGAGCGGCAACGGGCGCCCCTGCGCGTCGTGTACCATCGTGCGGTGGTCGATGCCCAGCAAGTGATACATCGTGGCCAGCATATCCTTCGGGCTGACTGGATCGTTGGCGACGTCGCCGCCATGCTTGTCCGAGGCCCCCACGACCCGGCCTCGCGCCGTGCCACCGCCGGCAAAAAGTGCCGAATAAACTCTCGACCAATGGTCCCGCCCGCCCCCTTGGACATTGGCGATATGTGGCGTGCGGCCATGTTCGCTGGTACAGACGACCAGCGTATCGTCGAGCATGCCGCGCCGGTCGAGGTCCGAAATCAGGCCGTACCAGGCCAGGTCCAGTCCCGGACAAAGCTCCTGGCGCATGCGCGGATAATGGTTCCAATGCGTGTCCCAGCCGCTGCCGGCCAGGCCGTACTCGTCCCAAAAAACGCTCACCATCCGGCTGCCCGCTTCGACCAGCCGTCGCGCCGCCAGGCACGCCTGGCCAAAGAGCGTCCGGCCGTACATATCGCGCATCTGGTCCGATTCGCGTCGCACGTCCAGGGCAGCGCGCAGGTCGTCCGATTCCAGCAGCGTATAGGTCATCTGTCGATAACGATCGAACTGCCGGCCGCCGGCGCTACTGTTCAAATCAGCCCGAGCCTGATCCAACTGGGCCAGCAAAGTTCGCCGCCGATCGAGCCGATCAAGCGTCAACTCCGGCAATAACGCCGTCGCGGAGGGGACAACGAAGTGGCTATCCGGCGTGAGGCCGATGTACGGGTCATTGTCCTCGAACTTTTGCTGGGCGAGGGTCTTGGTCAGGGCCTTCGTGCCTTCGCCGACGAAATCGGTCCACACCGGGTCGTACTCGTTCCCCAGGAACGACGCGTACGGCCCGGCGCGCGGCACCTCGCCCACCCGCCGGCTGCTAAAGCGGAACGGCAGGGCGATATTGTTCGGCACGCGGCGTTTCGGTGCAGCCGCGCCGGCCGTTCGCTCGCGCTGCGACTCGACGTAATCGACCACCGAGCCGAAAAACGGCCAATGCCGCGGATCGCGTGGGCTGAGTTCCATCGGCGCGTCGATCGCCGGCACGCCTGTCAGTGCGTACGCCACGCCATGCAGCGGATAGGGGTGCGTGACCGAACGCAGAACCGTGGTCCGGTCCATCACCTTGGCGAAGTTCGGCAAGAGCTCGCACACGTCGCAGCCAGGCAGGCTGGAGGCGATCTGCCCCAGCTCGCCACGAATCTCGACCGGAGCGTTCGGCTTCGGGTCGACGAACTCGATCTGGCTCGGCGCGCCGTACAGATGGATGAGGATGACGGACTTGGCCCGCCCGAATGACCTGGGCCGCGCTTCGCTGGTCGCGGCGGCCGCGTCTTGCAATCGCAGGAGATCGGCCATCCCTAAACCGGCCAGCCCCAGCCCGCCCACGCGCAGCAACTCACGCCGCGTGAGACCATCGCACAGGGCACGGGATGAACCAAGGACGCGAAGCATGGCGAGTCCTGGCATTGAGGCAGGTTGGAAACTGGCGAGCATTGGGCGCCGGCCGCACGAAGACGTCCGACGGAGCTGATCGGCCCTTATCGTACCACAGCCGGAAGCTGATTTACCACCCTGGCCGGGGCTGTATTTGGGCGGACCAAGACAATCGTAGGCGTAAGTGCCGCTGGTGGCTCGCCCACCAGTGCGGAATGCTGGTTAAGTCGACCGATAACCGGCCAGCGGCAGATCCCCTCACCACTTCCCCACGTGCGCACCGGCGTCGACGCGCAGGATTTCGCCCGTCACTGACTCGGCCTCGGTCAGGTACACGATCGCGTCGACAATGTCGCGGACGCTGACAATCCGACCCATTGGCGACAGGCTGGCAAGCGCCTCCCGCGGCGCTTTCTCGTGCATCGGCGTATCGACCGTACCCGGTGCGACGGCGTTAACCCGGATGCCTTCTCTCGCGTACTCGATGGCCAGGTTCCGGGTCGCCGCTTCCAGGCCGCCCTTGGTAATCATTGGCACCACGCAGTCCACTCCGGCGATCGGATGCTGGGCTAAAGTGGTCGTTACGTTGACAATGCTACCGCCGGACTTCCGCCGCAGCATCTGCCGCGCGGCCAACTGCGTGATGTACAAGAAGCCTTCCACGTTCGTGTGCACGAGCGATTGGAAATCTTCGGCCGTGTAATCGATGAAGGCCTTGGGCAGAAAGATGCCGGCGTTGTTGATCAGGGCGTCGATCTTGCCGAACCGATTAATGGCGGTTTCGGCAACCTTAGCCGCCGTCGCCGGGTCACCGATGTCTCCGTTGACCAGGGCCAGTTGATCGGTCGAAGTAAATGCGCCCGATCTGGTGATGCTACGCGAATTGGCCACGACGTTGTAGCCGCGCGCGACAAAGGCGGTCACGACACCGGCCCCGATGCCCTGCGAAGCCCCGGTGACGATCGCTGTCTTGGATGGGGTGGTCACAAGGTTTTCTCCCTTCGCAAATAGCAGCGCCCTCGGGCATGCCATGTGCCACGCGGGCGGCGGGACTTATTCTTTGCGGTCCTGCGCCGGGCCATCATCCGGCGCAATTACGATCCGCACGGCGTCGGCCTCCACGCGCGCCCCTTCGGCGATCTGCCAATCGCCGGCATCGCTCTGATAAAGAATATGCGTACTTTCGACAGCCTGCGCGAGCGCCTCGCGCCAGTTGATGCCCTCGCCGACGATTTGCAGTTCGAACTCCTGTCCCGCAACCTGCATTTTTCCAGCGGCGCTCTTAACCGCGACGCTCAACGCCCTTTGGCCCGGGTCGGCGAAGGTCATTGGCATGCTGGCCCAGGCGCGCCACGGAGGACCACGCTCGGCGGGCTCGACGAGAAACTGGAAGGCGAATTCGCCAGGCAGGTCTGACAGTTCGAATCTCCCTTGGTCGTCGGTCGTGTCGTGCTCGATGACGTTCTGCGCCGGCGGCAATTCCTTTCCGGTGAGCGAGACCGAGTAACCCGCCAGTGGCTTCCCCTCGGCGTCAACCAGCCGGCCCGACGCCCGGGCGGCCGGCACCATCACGAAGTTGATCTCCTTGCGCACTCCCGGCAGAAAGACGCGCTCGGCCGGCTTGCCCCACGTGTCGAGCTTGCTCAGGTCGATCGGCGCGTCGAGAACCCGGCTTAATGCCGCCACGCAATCGCCTTGCCGGTTCATGTTTCGTTCGGAAAGACCCGCTTTGGTAGCCCCGATTGCCGCCGCCTGACAATACGGACCCTCGTTGACGATCAAAATGCCCGGCCCGAAGCGCAATTCGTACTTTCCTTCGGCGTCGGTGAATGTCGTCCCTCCGCCCAAGAGCGTGCCCATGCCCGTCGCGGCGCGAACCTTCACGTCGGCCATTGGCTCGCCGCTGCCGTCGGTTACGCGGCCGACGGCGATCCACGGCTTCGCGTCGTCGGCTCGAGCGGCGTTCCGCGGGCACAGAAATCCGGACGGCAACACGCCGAGAAAAAGCGCGATCGCCGCGAGGCAGAGATAGCAATCTCGCGCGATCGGCGCGATACGTCGCCCACCTAGCCCACCCAAGCGGCACCTCCGTGATTGCAACGAAGCCTCCCCGCCTTCGCGTTCAACTCTCGGCATTATTCTCGAACTTCACGTCGATCGGGGCGTCGGGGCCGCCGTTGAGGTGAATCTTTTCCTTGTTCTTCGCGATGCGGCCGTTGCGGAAAGTGAGCGAGCGGACCCAAGAGTTGACCGCCACGCCGGTGTCAAAACCCTCGACGTCGACATTTTCGAACATCGCGCCTGTCGTCGCCGCCGCATAGACGCCGCGCGAATGCGGGGCGCCGGTGCCGCGCAATACCACGTTGCGGATCACGGGCTGGTCCAGGCCGGGATGCACCGGGTCGCGCAGCGAGTCGTAACCGAAATCGCGCCGCGAGCGATACACGTTGTCTTCGGCCCCGTTCATCACGATGCCGTACATCCGGGCTGCGCCGATCTTCACGCCGTCGATCAGGTAGCCCTTGTGGGCCTGGCTACGCTCGTGATCGGGCGCGAACTCGAAACCGAAATCACCCCCGAACAGGGCGACGGCGGCCATCGCGGTTTCGACCTGCAGATTGCGGATCGTGATGTGATGGCAGCCCGAGCAGCGCACCCCGGCGTCGTTGCCATCCATGCTGCGGCCGAGCTTGCCGACTGTGATGTTCTCGATGAGCACGTGCTGCGGATGCGTGGAAGAGATTTCGTTCTTTTCCCACAGCTTGCGCATCTGCGGCACCAGGTGATCGGCCGTGGCGACCGGCCCGACGGTTCCCCAATCGAGGCTGATGCCCAAGAGTGCCTTCTCGGAATCGAGCATGCGAATGTTGCGGATCAGGCCGTGATGCGCCTCGGACATGAGCTGGATGAACGCCGCTTCGAAGGGCTGTTCGAGGGTCATGTCCTCGATGCGCCAATGCCCGACGGACGAAAAATGGCCCGGCTTCGCCACAGTGCCCCCGTCGCCGTAGGCGGCCCCCACGCCGATCGGCGCGTGCCAGATCGCTTGCGATCCCTTCCCTTCGCTGCGCACCACCCTCACGGTGCCGTTACGGATCGTCGCATGCGAGGCCAGTCGCACGCCGTAGCTGTTGGAGCGCAGATCCAAGAGGACCGTGCCGCCGTTCAGATCCAAGTCGACGTTCGCTGGCACCAAGAGCGCATGGATCGACGTCTCGCCGGCAATCGGCACGTTCTGAACCGTGCAGGTGATCGTGCTCTTTGGCTTCAGACGAACAAGTCCGCCACCGGCGGCTAATTGCTTGTCGAGCGCCCTTTGCAAATCATCGGCCGTGCGCGGGGCGATGATGGTGGCAGGCTTGTTGGCGGCGCCCTTCGCGGCGTCGTCGGCAGATTTCTCGGTGGCCTTTGGCGGATCGGCAAGCGTGTAACCCCCGAGCGACGTCGCTGTACAGCTGGCCGTGATGCCTGCCGCAGCGCTTGCGAGAAACTGTCGGCGACTGAGTGAGTTCATCGCGATCTGTCGTTGTTGCTTCCGTTTTATTGGTTATAGAAGATTATTGCTGTGACCAAGCCATAAAAAATCGCCTCAGACGAGATGTCGCCCACTTGACCGTGCGAAGCCTCATGCCGGCACCACGCGATTCGTTCTCCAATGTCCAGAATCGTGCCGCGGGACCCGACGATCGTGGGCGTTGCGAACAGCGTCCGATCTAAGTCATCGAAGACGCCTGCCGCGCGCTGCGACGTATTGAGTTTCATTAGCTTGTACGCCGTCGAAACGTTTGAGACGCCTTTCTTGCAGTTCTTGAGCGAATGCTCTCCGAGCGCGGCTTGTGCCCGATCCCTACCGTGCAACGGGTCAACCCAAGTGCCATTTGGGTTTAAAACACCGGAAAGCATTCGAAAGAAGAATTCAAATCGCGTCGACAGATATACCGCTGCGATCGCCGCGGGTGGCTCTAGGAATCGATGCTGAGCGACCATGCTAAGCGCATACGCGACATGCTCCTTATAACGCCCAGGGAAAAGGTCCGAGCAATCGGCGGCGGCTAGTTCATCCGCGACTTCGGCGAGAAGAAGCTGCGGAGCGTTGTCGCCTGCGAAGCTACCGATCCTCGGGCAATGCGATTTTATGTAGCCTACGGCCTCATTCGACCGGCACATGGCTGTAACCAAGCATTGACTGTACGAAAACCGCGTGATCAACGCGAAAGGAGCGAGCGCCCTATTCCCCCAGCACGTACGCAAACATCAAGGGCGCCACGATTGACGCGTCGGAGTTGATCATGAACTTCGGGGCGTCGCGGTCGAGTTTCCACCAGGTGATCTTTTCGTTCGGCACGGCGCCCGAATACGAGCCGAAGGACGTGGTCGAATCCGAGATCTGGCAGAAGTAGCTCCACAGGCTGACGTCTTTTTCCAGGTCCTGGATGATCAGCGGAACGGCGCAGATCGCGAAGTCGCCGGCGATGCCGCCGCCGATCTGGAAAAAGCCGATCTGCGATTTTTCGACCGTGTCGAGATACCAGCGCACCAGGTGCTCCATCTGCGCGGTGCCACTCTTGATGACGTTGTGGCTCTTCACGCGCCCCTCGAGCACGCGGGCGGCGAAAATATTGCCCAGCGTGGAATCTTCGTAGCCCGGCGTGTAAACCGGAATCTTCATGTCGTAGGCGGCCCATACCCAGGAGTGCTCCTTCGGGATGTGGCGAACCTTCTCTAACACTCCGTCCTTGATCAGGCGGTAGAAGTACTCGCAGGAGAAGTACGACTCGCCTTTCTCGCCGGCCTCGATCCAGTATTCCAAGAGCTTGCCTTCGATGTGGCGGATAACGGTTTCCGGAATGCAGGTATCCGTGACCCGGTTAAAGCCCTTGTCGCGAAGCTCGACTTCAGCATCGGGGGACAGGTCGCGGTAGTGGGGCACCATGCAGTAATCTTTGTGCGCGACCAGATTGAAGATGTCCTCTTCGAAATTGGCAGCCGTGCAACTGATGGCGTGAATCTTGCCGGCGCGGATCATCTTGGCCAGCGAGATGCCCAGCTCGGCGGTGCTCATCGCTCCGGCCATGGCCAGAAACATCTTGCCGCCGTCGTCGAGATGTTTCTTCCAGGCGCGCGAGGCGTCGACGGTTTCGCGGGCGTTGAAGTGCCGGAAGTGCTGATCCATGAACTGCGAAATCGACATTCCCAAGAGCCCTCCCAAATGCGCCTGCCGCGTGTCGTGCAAGCGTTGTTGCCCCAAGTCGGATGACCCGAGTCAAGCGCGCGACGCAACACAGCAAGCTTTCGTAGCGACTATGCGAAGCTGCCGCGCGCCGGTGCGCGGCGGTAAGTAGCGATTTCAAAACTTCATAAGGCCGCGCCTCGTGTGCCACTGGTAGCTTGTCTACCAGTGCTCCACCGGATTTTTGCACTGGTGGACGAGCCACCAGTGGCACCCGATTCAGGTTTTGAAATAACTACTCGCGAATTTTAGCGGACGCTCATTTCGCAGCTCACACCGCCGGCGGCCGGCAGGTACGAGCGGCGAACGTAGTCCATCACCATGCGGTGGGCGCTAAAGCGCCAGGCCAGCGAGCCGATCGAGTTCATCATGCGGCGGATCCACATCCGCGGCAGCCCGTCGACGTCGCGATCGTAGTATAGCGGAATCACCTGCTCTTCGAGCGTGCGGTACAGGTCCTCGGCGTCGCGCCGATCGTTGACTTCGTCCGACACGTGGCTGGTCCCCTTGCCGATGGCAAAGCCGTTCGAGCCGTCGAACGCCTCGGCCCACCAGCCGTCGAGCACCGACAGGTTCAGGCCGCCGTTGAGCACGGCCTTCTGTCCGCTCGTGCCCGAAGCTTCCAGCGGGCGGCGCGGATTGTTGAGCCACACGTCAACGCCCTGCACCAGGTGGCGACAGACGTTGATGTCGTAATCCTCGATGAACGCCACGCGCGAGGCGAAGCGTTCGTCGTGCCGCAGGTTCGAAATTTTCTTGATCAATTGCTTGCCCGGCTCGTCGGCCGGATGCGCCTTGCCGGCGAAAACGATCTGAATGGGCCGCTCGGGGTCGGCGATCAAATCGTAAAAACGATCGATGTCCGTCAGCAGCAAGTCGGCCCGTTTGTACGTGGCGAAGCGGCGGGCGAAGCCGATCGTCAATACGTTCGGGTCGAGCATGTTGCGGGCCATTTCGATCGAGTCATCCGCCTCGCCGCGGCGGCGCCTTTGCCGGCTGACGCGGCGGCGCACGAACGACAGCAGCAGGTTCTTCAGCGTGTGGTGGATTTCCCACAGCTCGCCCGGGTCGACGTTGTGAATATCCTGCCAGACCTCGGGCTCGCCCATCCGCAGGAACCAGTTGACGGGGAACTTGCGGTCATAAAGTTGTTGCATCTGCCAGGCCAGCCAACTGCGCACGTGAACGCCGTTGGTGATGTGGCCGATGGGGATTTCTTCTTCGACGCGCCACGGCCACAGGTGGGCCCACATCCGCCGCGAGACATGCCCGTGCAGGGCGCTCACGGCATTGGCGCGGCGCGAAAGCTTGAGCGCGAGTACCGTCATACAGAAGGTTTCGCCTTCGTTCTGCGGCTCGACGCGTCCTAGTCCCATGAGTTGCTGGAAGGAAATTCCCAGCCGGTCGCGCAGCGGACCCAGGTGCTCTTCGATCAAGCCGCCATCGAAACGGTCGTGCCCGGCCGGCACCGGCGTGTGCGTCGTAAAGCAGGTGTGCTGGGCCACGTCGCGCAGGGCTTCGTCGAAGCTCAGGCCGTCGGTCTCCATCATTTCGCGAATGGCTTCCAGCGACGCGAACGCGCTGTGCCCTTCGTTGAGATGGAACACGCCGGGCGAGATGCCCAGCGCTCGCAGAGCACGGACACCCCCCACGCCCAAAACCAGTTCCTGGCGAATGCGGGTGCGATGGTCGCCGCCGTAGAGGCGGCTGGTCAGCTCGCGATCCTCGGGCCGGTTGCCTTCGACGTCGCAATCCAGCAAATACAAGTTCACGCGGCCGACGTGCATCAGCCACACCTTGGCGAACAACTGCCCTGTGCGCGTGTCGATCGAGACCGTGATCGGCTTGCCGTGCATGTCGACGGCGGGCCGCATCGGCAGGTTTTCGACCTTGGTGACGATATATTCTTCTTGCTGGTAGCCGTTGACGTCGAGCTGCTGCTTGAAGTAGCCCTGGTCGTAATACAAACCGATCGCGACGAACGGCACGCTCAGGTCGCTGGCGCTTTTGACGTGGTCGCCGGAGAGAACGCCGAGACCGCCGGAATAGATGGGCACCGATTCGTGAATGCCGAACTCGGCCGAAAAATAGGCGACCGGCTTGGCGCCCAGCACGCCCGTGTGCGTGGCCGCCCAGGCGTTTTGCGTGGCCAAATACTCCTTCAAGCGGCGGAACGCCTGGTTGATGCGGCTGTGCAACACCAACTCGCTGGCGCGGGCTTCGAGCCGCTCGGGCGTGAACTCGGCCAAGAGCGCGATTGGATTATGGTCCAACTGCCGCCAGCGAATGGGATCCAGGTCGCGGTATAATTCCACGACCTCGGGATGCCAGCTCCACCACAGGTTATTCGCCAAGGCGACGAGCTTGTCGTAGATCGATTCGAACTCGACACCGCCTTTGGACAGGCCTTCGATAGACTTGCTGGGCGCGATTTCGGTCCGGCTCATCGATTTTTGATCCTTCAACTGCAGGCAATTCCTGGTTTGCCATCGACGCACAAAGTCCCTGATTTTAGCAAGTTACGGTCATCGTCGCGACCCCATTGCCGACGGCAAGCGGCCGGGCTTTGTCAGGTCGGCAACGTGCCTGCCGTGGTCGCGCTGCGAAGCTATGATTCTCGCATAACGCCGCGCGATATCCGACTAAGCCGTGTTCAAGAAAAAAAACCAACGGAACGAAGAACCGTATGGCTGCCAAGAGTAAGATAACGTCGCCCGATTCCCCCGTACTCGACGAACTGTGTCGCGAGCTAGCGGCCCGCACCGACGCGCTGGATTTGTCCGGCGACTGGCCGGCCGAGCAATTCCGGCTGCTCGGCGCCTATGGCGTTTACGAGTGGTTCCTGCCCAAGGAGTGGGGTGGGCAGCAATGGAGCGAAGTCGATTGCATCCGCGGCTACCTGCGGCTGAGCGAAGCTTGCCTGACCACGACCTTTGTCCTGACGCAACGCACCGGCGCGTGCCAGCGAATCGCCGATGGCGACAGCCCGCGAAAGGCGGAATTACTGCCGCCGCTCGTCTCGGGCGAATCGTTTGCGACGGTCGGCATCTCGCACCTGACGACCAGCCGGCAGCATTTGGGACGCCCGGCCCTGGCGGCGCGCGAGACCGGTGGGGGTTTTGAGCTCGACGGATTCAGTCCCTGGGTCACCGGCGGGACAAATGCCGACGCGATCGTCACCGGGGCGACGCTCGACGACGGGCGGCAGATCCTGGCCGTGGTGCCCACCGATTTGCCTGGCGTGTCCGCCGATCCTCCGGCTCGCCTGGTGGGTTTATCGGCCAGCCACACCGGCGCCGTACATTTCAAAAACGTCATGATCGAGCACGACTTGCTCCTGGGTGGACCGATCGAGAATGTCATGGCGCGCGGCATCGGCGGGAACACGGGCGGATTGCAGACCTCGACGTTGGCGATCGGCCTGGCGCGAGCGGCGATCGCCTTCCTTGAGAATGAAGCAGTTAAGCGCGAGGACCTGGGCGAGCCGACCGCGGCGCTTGCGCGTGATGCGGCCCGTGCGGCCGATGATCTCTTGGCTTTGGCGGCCGGCAGCGCCTCTTGCACGCAGCAAGATTTGCGGTACCGAGCGAACAGCCTGGCGCTGCGCGCCACGCAAGCCGCGCTTACCGCCGCGAAAGGGGCCGGCTACGTCGCCGGGCATCCGGCGGGGCGCTGGTGCCGCGAGGCGCTTTTCTTTCTGGTGTGGAGCTGCCCACAACCGGTCGCCGCCGCGGCATTGTGCGATTTGGCCGGTTTAGGGTAGGGCAGAATCTGGTTAGTCCGTTCGAGTAAAGAAATTAAGAGTTTAGTCGAAATTCCGACAGACAACGCCAAAGGCGTTGCACAAGCTAGCCCAGGGCAACGCCCTGGGTACGGGATCCCGATAAATGTCGGAGCCCTGCAAGGGCGAAACAGGTAGTAGCCCACGATGCCGCAATCTCTCGCCAAGAATTCGATCCATTTGGTGTTTGGCACGAAGGGGCGCCGCCCTTATTTGACCAGCTCGGTCGGTCCGCAGGTTTTTGCTTATCTCGCAGGTGCGTTCCAGAAATGGGAGAGTCCGGCGATCATCGTGGGCGGGCACGTCGATCACGTTCACGCGTTGTTCTTGCTCAACAAGAATGTCTCGCTGGCGAGAATTGTCGAGGAGATCAAGAAGGGCTCGTCGAAATGGATCAAGACTCTCGGTGTCGGACTGGATGATTTCGCTTGGCAAAATGGCTACGGTGCGTTCTCGGTCAGCGAGTCCAATAGCTTGGAAGTTCGCAAGTACATCGAAAATCAAGAGGAGCATCACCGCCGCCGATCGTTCCAAGACGAATTTCGCGAGCTGTGCGCACGCCATGGCGTCGAGATAGATGAGCGGTACGCTTGGTCGTAAAGTCGGCGATGCGTGGACTTGTTTCGCTCTTTCAGAGCTTACGTCCTTTCTTTGTGGCCCGTCTACCCAGGGCGTTGCCCTGGGCTATCTTGTGGAACGCCTTCGGCGTTCGAGCGCGGCCGCTTGCCGGTCGCGGTCGATTCGGTGCCTTGTTTCACGTGAACGCGTAGGCGTAACTATGCGAATCACCACTCAGCGCTCGAGCTAGCCGAGCGCCCAGCTTCCGGAGCGGCGCCGCATCGCGGCGCAAAAAAACGCCCCGTGTGAATTGAAACTCACACAGGGCGCGCTCGTTGCTCGGAATAAAACCGGCGACGATCTTCAACGACTACTTGTCGCCGTCTTTATCGCCGTCTTTGCCGTCGTCGCTCTTGCCTTCGCGAACGGTCACCTTCTCTTCGACTTCCTGGGTGATTTCGCGATTCGGGGCGGTGATGGCGATGACCTGCTTCTGTACGCCCTCGGCCTTCACGGTGCGGCCGGTGTTGACGTCGAAGTAGATCGTCATATCGCCTTCCTGCTCTTCGATTTCGATATCGACCTGCGATTGCTCGGCCGGTTCGAAGGTGATATCGCTCTTGGCGGCGATCTTCTGGATCTCGTGCCCTTCGGCCGAGGTCTTCTCCGAGGTCGAGTAGGTAACCTCGGTCTTCTTCACGCCTGCGCCGCGCATCTCTTCGGCGAAGCTCTGCGACCACTTCACGTCCGGCGTGACCGGCTTCTCGGGCAGCGGGACGATCGAGCGGGTGATCATTTCCTTGATGCTGTTTTCCGACAGGCCGCCCATCATGCCGCCCAGTCCACCGCCGCCACCGCGACGGCCGCCGCCACCACCGCCACCACCGCCTTGCTGCTTGGCGAGATGCTCGGCGACCTTTTCCGGCAACTTGATGTCGCTGACCTGTCCGGTTGCCGTGGCCTTGAGGGTGAAGGTGCCGCCGACCAACGATTCGATCATCGGGCCCATCATGTCCCAGATCTGGCCGGTGCCGCTGCCGGGCTTCTTCGAATCGTAATCCAGTCCGCCGCCCAGCGGAGAATCCATCTTCATCTGGATGCGATCGACGGTCTGTTCGATCGTGGCGGTGCCGTCGGCGTCGACGGACTTCACCTTCCAACTGGTGTCGAAGATCATGCCCGACTTGACTTCGATCAGCGAGCCGCTGAGATCGATTTTCATATCGGTCTCGCGGTCCATGACGTAATTGAGCGTGTCTCCTTCCTTGAACTTCCAACGCAGCGTGTTGTCACCACGCGCGGTGCCGGCGGACAGGATTCCGCTGGCCGCGATCGTGGCAGCGAGCAAGCAACAGTAACTAGTGCGAGAGCACAACATGACGTTCGCCTTTCGTGTTTTAATGGGCCGACGCTTGGTGAGTGACACACGAACGCACAACAAAACACCTTCCACGCCAGACCCGCAAGATCGCGCCGACGACCGACAACGCGCGTCGGCGGTGGTCATTCAGGTCGAGACACCGCAATCGCTACCGCCAGGGCCAGTGGATTTGGCCCGCTGCATTTTAGCCCTCCGGCGGCGCGACGCAATCAGGGCGGCACGCTTGCATCTTCCGGCCTGGCGCGGTGGCCATTTGGTCGTCCGTTGCCGCCGGGCTGAAAACGGTGCGACGCGGGCGCCCCTGTGCTACAACGCTGGCTGCGAAGAACCCTTGGAACGCGCAAGCACGGTACGTTTTCAATCGATATTCAAGCCGTGGAGATTCATGCATGAACGTTGAAGGAAAAGCGGCCATCGTCACCGGGGGAGGCACCGGCGTGGGCCGGGCCACGGCGCTGGAGCTGGCACGCCGCGGTTGCGCCGTGCTCATCAACTACTCACGATCGCGCGACGAAGCCGAGCAGACCGCCGCCGACGTCAAGGCGCTTGGCGGACGGGGCCTGGCCATCGAAGCAGACGTAGCCGACGACGACGCCTGCCGCCGCATGGTCGAGACGGCCGTGAGCGAGTTCGGCCGACTCGACGTGCTCGTCAACAATGCCGGCACGACGCGCTTCATTCCGCACGACCGGCTCGAGGATGTGAAGGCCGAAGACTGGGAACGCATCATGGCCGTGAACTTGCAGGGCCCTTTCCAGTGCGCCCGCGCGGCGGCCGCGGCCATCCGTGCCAGCGGTGGCGAGGGCGAGATCGTCAATGTCGCCAGCACCGCCGGCATCGCCGCGACGGGCAGCTCGATCCCTTACTGCGCGTCGAAGGCGGCCCTATTGAATTTGACGGTCGCGTTGGCGCGCGTGCTGGCGCCAAAGATACGCGTCAACGCCGTGGCGCCGGGCTTCATCGACGGACGCTGGCTGCGAAACGGTCTTGGCCCGGCCTTCGAGTATGCGCTGAAGATGTACGAAGAGCGGCTACCGCTCGGACGCGTTTGCCAGCCCGAGGACGTGGCCGCCGCGATCGTCAGCTTGATCACCGGCTCGGACACCATCACCGGGCAGACGATCGTCTGCGACAGCGGCATGCTGATTGCAGATTTTCTTGCCCGGCCGAAGCAACCCTCGTAACGGGCGAGGGGGGCCACTCGTGGCTCGCCACCAGTGCGAAGCTTCGGAAAATCACTGCACTGGCACCCACACAGGCAAACTGGTTTGCAAGGAGATCAAATAATGGCCAAGGACCATGTGTTTACCGAAGCCGAGTTGCAGGCCGAGCTCAAAAAGTTGCCGGGCTGGGAAGTACGCGACAACTGGCTGCGCCGCAAATTCGGCACGCCCGGGTGGCCGCATACGCTCTTGCTGGCCAATACGATCGGCTACCTGGCCGAGGCGGCCTACCATCATCCTGACCTGACGCTGGGTTATGCCGAAGTCACCGTAAAGCTGCAAACCCATCGCGTTCATGGCATTACGGCCAGCGACACCGAGTTGGCGGCCAAGATCGACGAGGTGGTGCTGTGGAAACCCACCGGCGGCGCCCTGGAGGGTTTTCCGAAAAAATGGGTCCACTAGCTGCGTAAGGAAAGGTAGACCAACTTCGGCGCCGCTACCGCGATTCGCAGGTCGAATCGGGACTGTTCGTCCACCGTCCGCTTTAAGAAATGGAACCCTCATGGGGCTATCGATCGCCAGGTTCTTGACCGCTTTCGCGATACTTTTGCCGCTCCCTGGGACTTGTCGCGCCATGGCGGCCGATGATACGGCCAGCAAGCAGTTGGCTGCGTTATTCGCCGAGAGCTGGGAATTCGCGCTCCGCGAAGACCCGCTCTTCGCCACCAGCACGGGCGACTCGCGCTACAACGACCGGCTGCCGCGCGAGACGCTGGCCGATCAAGCGCGCCGCTTGCAGGCCGAGCGCGAGTTTCTCGCGCGACTGCAAAAGATCCCGTGCGACGAACTCTCGCGCGGCGAGCAGGTGAATTACGACATCTTCGCCCGAATCAAACGCGATGCGATCGCCGAATACGAGTTTCAGGCCAACCTGATACCGATCACCAATCGATCCGGCTTTCACATTTCCTTCCCCGAGCTGCCCCTGGAAATGCCGCTGGCGACCGTCGGGGACTATGAAAACTACGTTTCCCGATTGGTCGCCTTTTCGCAATTCGTCGACGACAACATCGAACTAATGCGGGCCGGCATCAAGCAAGGGATGGTCTTGCCCGCGGTTTCGATGGTCGATTTCGACAAGGCGATCCAGCCGCATATCGTCGACGATGCGACGAAAAGCCTGCTCGACAAGCCATTCGAGAAGTTTCCGGAGACCGTGGCGGCGTCGGAACATGCCCGGCTGACCGAGGCCGGCCGCAAGGCGATCATGACGAGCGTGGTGCCCGGCTATCGCAAGCTGCTGGAATTCTTGAGCAAGGAATACGTTCCGGCGTGCCGGCAGCAGATCGGCGCCAGCGCACTACCACGGGGCCGTGAATTCTATCGCCACCGCGTGCGTCAGTTCACCACGCTCGACCTGGAACCGCAGCAGGTTCACGAAACAGGCCAGGCCGAGGTGCGGCGCATCAAGGCCGAGATGGAAGCCTTGATGCGCGAAGTCGGTTTCCAAGGGGACTTCAAGGCGTTCGTCGAGCAGCTTCGCACCGACCTGAAGTTTTATGCCGACTCGCCCGAGCAGTTGCTCAAGGAAACTGCCCTGGTTTTGAAGCGCATGGACGGCGAGCTGCCGAAGCTGTTTCGCAAGCTGCCGCGCACGCCCTACGGCATCCGCGAAGTTCCGGATTTCATCGCTCCGCGCACCACGACGGCCTACTATCAGCCGCCGGCGGGCGACGGAAGCCGGGCCGGCTTCTATTACGTCAACACGTACAACCTGAGCAGCCGGCCGCTGTTCGAAATCGAAGCTCTTTCCCTGCACGAGGCCGTGCCCGGCCATCACTTGCAGATCGCGCTCGCGCAGGAGCAGGACGAGATGCCTCCGTTCCGCCGGTTTGTCCTGTTCACGGCCTTTGTCGAAGGGTGGGGGCTGTATGCCGAGCGGCTCGGCCTCGAAGTCGGCTTCTACACCGACCCGTATCGCAACTTCGGCCGATTGAGTTACGAGATGTGGCGGGCCTGCCGCCTGGTCGTCGATACCGGCATGCACTACCTGGGCTGGACCCGCGAGCAGGCGATCCAGTTTATGGCCGACAACACGGCCCTCTCGATCCATAACATCACGGCCGAAGTGGATCGTTACATCGCCTGGCCCGGCCAGGCGCTGGCCTACAAGACGGGGGAATTGAAGATTCGCCAGCTGCGCAAGCTGGCCGAGGAGCGACTGAAAGACCGCTTCGACGTCCGCGAATTTCACGAGGTGGTGCTTGGCGCCGGCGCCATTCCGTTGACCGTTCTGGACGAGAACGTGCGGACGTGGCTGGACGCGAAGGATACGCCTGACAAGGCCGGCGACTAGGCCGGATTGGGGACGCTTCCGCGCGGCAAAAAACGTTGCATTCCCTTGGGCACAGGCTTAAGATACGCCAGTGTGGCGGCGGTGACTTTCTGCGCCCAACTTCTCAAACCGCCATTCTTCTTGGGGGTCACGAATATGAGTTCGCGCTGCGCTCTCTCGCTCGCACTGGCGTTGTCCTTGGCATGCTCGGGTCTGGCTTGGGCGGCGGAAATTCGCCCCGCCGAGAAGCAAGACTTCCTGGGCACGAAGCTCGATAAGCTGTCGGCGGACGACTTCCGCGGCAAGACCCACACGCTCTCTGATTACAAAGATGCGAAGGTCGTGGTGCTCGCCTTCCTGGGCGTTGAATGCCCGTTGTGCAAGATGTATGGGCCGAGGCTCGAACAGCTTTCCAAGGAATTTGCCGACAAGGGCGTCGTCATCCTGGGTGTCGATTCCAATCGCCAGGATTCGCTCACCGAGATGGCCGCTTACGCCCGGCAACACGACATCAGCTTTCCGCTGCTGAAAGATCTGAATAACGCGATCGCCGACAAAGTCGGCGCCGAGCGGACGCCCGAGGTGGTCGTGCTCGACCAGGATCGCGTGGTGCGCTACCGCGGCCGGATCGACGACCAATATGGTTTCCAGTCGGGCACCGGCTACGCGCGGCCGAAAATCACACGCAGCGATCTATCGGAAGCGATCAACGAGCTGCTGGCCGGCAAGACGGTGAGCCAGCCCACGTCGGAAGTCGCCGGTTGCCTGATCGGTCGCGTGCGCCCCGTCAAAGAACAGGGGGGCGTGACCTATTCGGACCAGATCGCGCGCATCTTCCAGAAGCGCTGCGTCGAATGCCACCGTGAAGGGCAGATCGGTCCGTTCGCCCTCACCAGCTATGAAGAGGCCGCCGGTTGGTCCGGAATGATCGAAGAGGTGGTTCGCGATCAGCGCATGCCCCCGTGGCATGCCGATCCGCATTTCGGCAAGTTCTCGAACGATTCGAGTTTGACCCAAGAAGAGAAAGATCAGATCTATACGTGGGTCGCCAACGGCGCGCCCGAGGGGGATCCGAAGAACCTGCCCGAGCCGCGAAAGTTCCCCGGCACCTATATGATGCCGTACGAGCCGGACGTCATCGTCCACATGGCTGACGAAGCCTTCGACGTGCCGGCCGAAGGGACAGTCGAATACAAGTATTTCGCCGTCGATCCCGGCTTTACCGAAGACAAGTGGGTGAAGGTGGCCGAGTGCCTGCCCGACAATCGCGGCGTGGTACATCACATCATCGTCTTCATCAAGCCGCCGGATGGAACGGCCAAGGGTGTCGAGGCCTTTGGACATCTGACCGGTTACGCACCGGGCACGCGCCCGCACGTGTTGCCCGAGGGGATGGCCAAGTTCGTGCCGGCCGGCTCGAAGCTCGTTTTCCAACTGCACTACACTCCCAACGGTTCGCCGCAAAAGGACCGTAGCGCCGTGGCGATCAAGTTCGAGGATCCGAAGAACGTGAAGTGGCGCGTGGCGACGGTCGGAGCTTCGAACGCCAACTTTGCCATTCCGCCGCACGCGGATAACTATCCCGTCGAATCGCAGCAGAAGTTC
>DASZWQ010000202.1 GCA_035546535.1 Pirellulales bacterium
CAAAACAAGTAGCCGGCCAAGCGGCGACTTGTATCGCGGTAGAGGCCGAGCGAGCAGCCGACCTCTGCCGCACCTTTTGATATTCATTACGAATGCAGGGCGGTGTTCTTAGGAACGACGCCCGCAGAAGCCGTCAGGTAACTGCCCCGCCTGGCGGCTGTTTTTTTGCGCCCGTCGGCTGGCCCGGTAATAAGAAACGGGTCACATCGAATTGATCGCGATCTCTGTTGACTAGTATGATACTCCGCCCTGAGTATTCGAAAACCTCACGTGCCAGTGCCGTATGCCCTGATCCTCGTCCGGCGATGTGAACATGCCGTCAAGAAACTTGGCTAGTTCCGAAAATGGCATGACTGCAACTTTGTCCGGCGTGCCGAGCGCAAACGCACAGAACGCATTCCCATGCTTTTTAAGTGTTTCTTTCGTAGATCGCTTCAAGCCAAACCAATAATCAAGCTTGCCTTTACCAAAGTGCTTCGACACCTGGCACGACACCAATACGGACTCGTCGCGCGATATCCATAGGACGCGCGACCTCTTGACCAACGGTTGTTTGAAGAATTCTTCCAGTTTCGGAAGGACGTCCGCGTGAAAGGCAGCGGGTGCTATATCACGTGCTGCCGGGACATCATCTACTGCTGTATCGATCTCCGGGCCGTCGTTAACTTGCGCATCCTCAGCCGTCGCAAACACGAGATCGATAATGCTGTCTAATCTCGTGAACTCTTGCGGAAGAAGAATTCCTTGAATCTGCCTTTCGACATTTTCGTCGTCGAGCGTCTCGCGGAGTTTCAAGAGACGATACAATGCCTTAACGCCGAGGATTCGAACATCCCAGGCATAGCGACTGCCACGAACCTGAGCTTCGAAGCTAGCGGTCTCTTCAGGACCCACGACGATGAGTATTGATATGTTCTGTGGGCTCGTCCTAACGAGCGGTGCAGCCTGATTTCGGTACTCGGAAATGCGGTCAAGGTCGATCGAGTATGCCGTTGAGCTTTTTGCCTCGACTAGTATCGCGCGTCCATCGGCGAGCTTCCATAGTCCATCGTAACCTTCATTGGTGTGACCGCGATAAACGCCGTTAGTTACATTGAACCCCAGGCGTCGCCCAATCTCGTTTACCAGGTCCTGAAGCACGAAGCCGAAGTCTTGAAACCTGTTTTCGAGGCACTCATCTAGCCATCGCCCAATTAATTCGCTTGAGGTCACATTGAGCAATTCGCGGAACTCGCGCGACGTCGAATTCCCATCGCGCAGTCGCCCCTCCCCGGCGAATGCAATAAGCTGGTCGACGCGTTTCACGCCAAACTGATCTCTGTCCGAGTGCCAAAGGTCGATCAACGCCATCCAATGCTTCCTTGGAAACCGTTATGTCATCGTGGCCATGACAAGTAACCTCGACGCCCTATTCCGCTGCCGCCCCGGCCCTTTCCATCAACTCCGGCACCGCCGCGGCCAGAACGTCTTCGATGCGATCCGCCAGGACCACTTCGAGTTGATCGCGCACGTTGTCGGGCAGATCGTCGAGGTCTTTGCCGTTTTCGCGCGGCAGGATCACGTGCTTGATGCCGGCCCGATTCGCCGCCAGCAGCTTTTCCTTGATGCCGCCGACGGGCAGCACCAGCCCCGTCAGGCTGATCTCGCCGGTCATGGCCGTATCGCTGCGCGGGGCGATGCCGCTATAGAGCGACGCCAGCGCCGTGGCCATGGTCACTCCGGCCGATGGCCCATCCTTGCGAATGGCGCCGGCCGGTACGTGAATGTGTACGCCCGAGGTGCGGATCGTTTCGCGATCAATCCCCAACTCCGCGGCTTTCGACCAGATGAAGCTCTGCGCCGTCTTGGCCGATTCTTGCATCACCTCGCCCAGCTGACCGGTGAGCATCAGCCCTTTCCCCTCGGGCAATAGCACCGCCTCGATGTACAGGACTTCGCCCCCCGCCTCGGTCCAGGCCATGCCGGCCGCCACGCCGGGCGGCAACGTGCGGCGCATTTCTTCCATCGTGAACCGCTCTTTTCCCAGCAGCTCGCCGAGGTCTTGCGGCCGGGGCGTCACCGGATCGGTCTTGCCTTCCGCGAAACGCACGGCCACCTTGCGGGCCAGCCGCCCCAGCGTGCGTTCCAACTCGCGGACGCCCGCTTCGCGCGTGTAGCGGCGGATCAATCGCGCCAGAGTATCGTCCGGCACGGTCAGTTGCTCGGGCGACAGGCCGGCTTCGCTCAGTTGCCGCGGAATCAAGTAATGCCGGGCAATCTGCGCCTTTTCCTCTTCGGAATAGCCGGCCAGCCGCAATAGCTCCATGCGGTCCAACAGCGGCTGCGGAATGCGGTCGAGCGTATTGGCCGTGGCCACGAAGAACACCTTCGACAGATCGAACGGCAGGTCGAGATAGTTGTCGTGAAATTCGAAATTCTGCGCCGGGTCGAGAATTTCCAAAAGCGCGGCCGCCGGATCGCCGCGGAAATCGCTCCCCAGCTTGTCGACTTCGTCGAGCATCAAGAGCGGGTTCTTCACACCGGCCCGGCGGATGGCTTGAATGATGCGGCCGGGCATGGCGCCGATGTAGGTGCGTCGATGGCCGCGCAATTCCGATTCGTCGTGCAGGCCGCCCAGGCTCATGCGCTCGAACTTGCGCCCCAAGGCCCGCGCGATCGACTTGCCGAGCGACGTTTTGCCGACGCCCGGCGGCCCGACAAAGCAGAGAATGGGCGCCTTGGCATTGGGGTTGAGCTTCAGCACCGCCAGGTGCTCGATGATGCGTTGCTTGATCTCTTTCAGATCGTAGTGATCTTCGTCGAGCACATGCCGGGCCCGGGCCAGATCCAGTACGTCCTCGGTCGTGGCCTGCCACGGCAGTTCGAGCATCAATTCCAGATACGAGCGGGTGACCTGGTAGTCCGGGGCCGCGGTTGGCAAGCGCTCCAAGCGGTTCAACTCGCGCGTCGCCTCCTTGCGCACGTTCTCCGGCAGGTCGGCTTCGTCGAGGCGGCGGCGCAGCTCGGCCGCGTCGGCTTGCTCGGGATTGCGCTCGCCCAGCTCTTCCTGAATCGCGCGCAACTGCTGGCGGAGCAAGTATTCTTTCTGTTCCCGGCTCAGCTCCGATTGGGCCTGGCTCGTGATCTTCTGCCGCAGTTCGAGAACCTGTAGCTCGTGCGTGAGGTGCTCGAGCACCTGTCGCAAAGCCTCGGACCGGCTGTTGGCCTCGAGCAGGGCCTGCGATTTCGCGATATCCAGGTTCAACATCGAGGCCAGCAAATAGGCCTGGTGCAGCACATCGGGCACCTGCGCGAACATCTGCTGAACCGTAAACGGAGCCTCGGGCTGCAACAGTGCATGGACCGCCGCCGCCTGATCGAGCATCGCCCGGCCGAGCGCCTCGACCTCGGTACCGTCGTCCGCGGGCTCCGAGAGCGGGTGGACGCGCAGCTTGAAATAAGGTTCGGCCTCGACGGCTTCGATCAGCTCGACGCGCTCGATCCCCTGCACGATGATTTGCAGGCCCACCTCGCCGCGTTCCATCTTTTTGATCGCCGCCAAGGTGCCGACCTTGTACAGGTCCTCGATTTTTGGATCTTCGACCAGCGGATCGCGCTGCGCCACGATGACCAGACGCTTATCCTCGGTCAATAAAGCCGCGTCCACCGCGGCCACGGAATTCTTGCGGCCCACGGCCAAGGGAAGCAGCAGGTGCGGAAACAAGACGTTGCTCTTCAGCGGCAAGGCGGGCAGGACGGTGGAACGCGGCGCGTCAGTCATGGCGGTAATCTTCGTGCGGAAGGCGATTTGGGGGCGCTACGAACTTTTCAGGCATACCAACAACATGCCGTCGCGATATTCACTCGTGATATCCGAATGTTCGATGTCGTCGGGCAGGTCGATCGAGCGCTCGAAGCGATTGTAGGAAATCTCCATCGAGTACCAGTTGCCCCCTTCCTCCATCGCCCAATCGCGACGCACGCCGCGCAGCACCAATTGCCGGCCGACCACCGAGAGCTGAATATCCTCGGGCCGAACACCGGCCAGCTCGAATTTCAGCAGCCAGCCGTGCGGACCGCGATAAACGTCGCAACGCGGCTTCCAGGCCGCCGGCTCGTAACTGGCGCCGGAAGAAAACAGGGTACGCATCAGTTGATCGAATTTGTCGGCCATATGTTTGAATTAGACCGGCGCCGGCGCGCCGGGCAAGTCCCGATTCGCAAAAGCGATCCTTTTTGCAGCCGCCTTGGTGTCGACCGGGCGGAAAAGGATGCGATACAATGAGCAACACTCGCGATGAACTCCATCATTTCGGCACGCCAACTGCACCTTTGTGGCACGCATGGCCGGGCGGGGGCTTGTGGGAGTTCGTGCGGCCTCGACAAATCACACGCGCAAGTGACGGAGATCAACATATGCTGCGAAGTATTGCGGAGCTGGCAGGCCTCGCCATCCACGCCACGGACGGAAACATCGGCTCGCTGACGGATGTTTACTTCGACGACATTCATTGGCGGGCTCGCTACTTTGTCGTCGACACTGGCAACTGGCTGCCCGGCCGCCTGGTGCTCATCTCGCCGGCCTCGGCCGCGCACGTCGAAGTGGACAAGGGGCAATTGGATGTCACTCTCACCAAAGGCCAGGTGGAAAAGAGCCCGGGCATCGAGGCGCACGAAACCGTGTCGCGTCAGCACGAGCAACGCATGTCGAAATACTATGGCTGGCCGGTATATTGGCCCGCCGAAGGCGCGCTAGCCCCCGATGCCGACGATGCCAGGCCGGGCGACGCGAACCTGCGCAGTGCCGCCGAGGTCAAGGGATATCATGTCCAGGCGAAAGATGGCGAACTGGGGCACGTGGCCGACTTTTTGGTAGACGAAACGACCTGGGACGTGCGCTACCTGGTCGTCGACACCGGCAAATGGCTACCGGGCAAGAAGGTGCTGATCGATCCGCGCGCGACGGACCACGTCGACTGGGCCAAATCGTCGGTCCACGTCCACCTGACCAAGGACCAGATCAAGAACAGCCCGACCTACGACCCAACCGGCGGCCGCGAAGCCTTGGACAAAGCCCACGTCGAGACGTTCCAGCACTGGCCGACGTACTGGTATTGAAATGCAGAATGATGCATGACGAATGATGAACAAGGAGGCGAGGATGGACGGTATTTCCCCCTCATCATTCATCATTTTGCACTCTGCATTTTTTCTCCGCGCCTCCGTGTCTCCCGTGGTGAGTACCTTGCTCCGTAGACGCCGATGACCGCCGAACTCTCGCCAGCAAGTTCTTGGGAAGATCTCCGGCGCGCCATGCCGATCGCGCGGCGTTGGGCGTACTTCGATCATGCGGCCGTCGCGCCGCTTTCCGAACCGGCCCGCGCGGCAATCACGGCCTGGGCCGACGACATGACCGAGAACGGAGACACCGGCTGGACCGACTGGTCGGCCCAGTTGCAAGAAGTTCGCCGCCGCGGCGCGGCGCTACTGGGGGCCGAACCTGCGGAAGTGGCGCTCGTCCGCAACACGACCGAGGGCATCAATTTCGTGGCCGAGGGCTTTCCGTGGCGCGAAGGGGACAACCTGGTTACGCTGGCCGATGAATTTCCTTCGAACCAGTATCCCTGGATGAACCTGGATAGCCGCGGGGTCGAGTGCCGGCGCGTGGCCACGAACGAGGGACGCGTGGAGCTCGACGCGATCGCGAAAGCCTGCGACGCGCGCACCCGGCTGATCGCCGTCAGTTGGGTCAACTACGCCCACGGCTGGCGCAATGACCTCGATGCTCTGGCAACCTTGGCGCATGAGCGGGGCGCGTATCTGTTCGTCGACGCGATTCAGGCTCTGGGCGTCTTCCCGTTGGACGTACGTCAAACGCCGATCGATTTTCTGGCCGCGGACGGTCATAAGTGGATGCTCGGACCCGAGGGAGCCGGCTTCTTGTTCTTGCGGCGCGAGCACCTGGGCCTGTTGCGTCCCTTCGGCCTGGGCTGGAACAGCGTGCGACAGGGGAACGATTACAGCCGCATCGAGCTGAACGTCAAAGATTCCGCCGCCCGGTACGAGGGGGGCAGCTACAACGTCTCCGGCTTCTTAGGGCTGGGGGCCAGCCTGGAATTGCTCGCCCGGCATACGACGGAGGAAATTGCCACGCGACTGCTGTCCGTGACCGACGAGGCGTGCGAGCGTCTGCGTCGCTTTGGCGCCCAGGTGCGCAGCCATCGTGAGCCTGGACGAGCCAGCGGCATCGTCGCCTTCGAGATTGCCGACCGCAATTCCCTGGCGCTCAAGAAGGAATTGCTGAAGCACAACGTCGCACTGGGCTGTCGCG
>DASZWQ010000203.1 GCA_035546535.1 Pirellulales bacterium
ATTTTCCTCGACCGCGTACCGTGTGCAGGCGCGAATGGCGTAGCTGACCTCGGGCCGACATTGCGTAAAGGGATCGACGTGCTCGCCGGCCGCGGCCAGAAACTCGGCCCCCGTCATGCGTTCAGGCAGGCGCGATTCGTAGCGCTCGCGAAATAGCGACGGCGCCAGGTTCGCCAGGTAGCCGGCGAACCGATCGTCGGTAAATCGTGGAATGCGTGCGCTGTCGTCGCGCCGCACCGCGATCCCTTCTTGGTCGCAGATCAACTTGTAGCCCATGAATCCAGCGGCCCGGGCTGCTTCGTACTCGATGCCCGTCACCGCATGCGACACGCCCGAATCAATCGCCCAGCAGGCCAGCCGGTCGGGCAGGCGCACCAGCGGTTGCGGCAAGCAGGGCTGGCACACCAGCGGCAGCACGCACCCTTCGTCGCCCAAGACGACCGCAATCTGATCCATGATGCCACAGGCGCTTTCGGCAATGACGTTTTCGGCCCATTGGCAGGCTTCGGCCAGCGCGACACCTTCGAGCGGCACACCGTACGCGCTCGCGGCGGCTTTCATGACCGCAACTTCGATGGCGGCCGAAGAGCTGACGCCTTTGTTCAGCGGCACTTCGGAATCAATCAGCACCGTCGCGCCATGACGCACGAGGTCGGGCGACTCGCGCTGCAGCCAATAGAACAGCCCGAGGACGTAAGCCGTCCAGCGGATCGAGGGATCGCGGTTGACCAGGGCCCGGACGTGGGCTTCGTCGGTCAGATCAGCGAGCGAGAACTCGGCACGCGCCTGCCAGCCGAGCGCCGCCATTTGCGGATTCACGAGCACGATTCGCTCATCGCGGCGCACCTGCACGGCGGCCCACGTGGCTTCGCGAATCGCGGCTTCGAAGACCATGCCGCCGGTGTAGTCGTCGTTGCCCCCCATCAGATCGAGCCGCCCCGGCGCGCGGGCGACATAGACCGAGGCAGCGAGCGAAAACAGTTCTTCGCCGCGATGCAGGGACCGGACTTTTTCCAGAAAATCGCTCATGCCAACGCGCGAATCGAATCAAGCAAATACGAAATGGCCGCGTCCGTCAAACGCGGATGAATCGGCAAGCTGACATATTGGTGGAAGAGTGCCTCGACCACGGGGCATTCCCCTTCGCCATGACCACGATCGCGAAAGGCCGCGGTCAAATGCATAGGCATATAGTGAGACCAGACCTTGATGCGCTTCTTGGTATAGAGCTCCCACATGAAATCTTCTTTCGACAGCGGGAACTCTTTCTCGACGAGCACGCAGTAAACATGAAACGTATGTTCGACGTCGGGGGCGACGTAAGGCAACGTCAAGCCACGCACGTCGGACAGGCCGGCCGTGTATTGGGCTGCGATCTCGCGCCGCTTTTGATTGAAGCCGTCGAGTTTCGCGAGTTGCACTAAGCCGACGGCGGCCTGCGCATCGGTCATGCGAAAGTTGTAGCCGACGTCGGCGAAGTCGAGCATCCAGTAGCGTTTGCCCATCGGCCGCTCGCGCTCGTCGATCGGCAGATACTTTCCCTTCGGATCATAGGTCAAGCAGCACAACGACCGGTAAGAGAGCAAGCGCTCGAAAAGCACCGGATCGCTGGTCGTCACCATGCCTCCCTCGCCGAGGGTGACCATGTTCTTCTGCTGGTGAAAGCTGAAGACGCCGATATCGCCCAGCGAGCCGGCTTTGCGCCCCTTGTACAGGCCACCCGGAGCGTGCGCGCAGTCTTCGACAATCTTGATGCCGCGTGGCCGGGCGAGCGCTACGAGCGCGTCCATATCGCAGCACTGACCGTACAAGTGGACAGGCAGAATCGCTTTGGTGCGCGGCGTGATCTTCGCCGCGACGGCGGCCGGATCGAGATTCAATGTCCGCGGGTCGATATCGGCGAAGACGACCTTGGCGCCCCGCGCGGCGATGGCGTTGGCCGTCGAAATCCAACTCAGCGGCGTGGTGATTACTTCGTCGCCCGGGCCGACGCCGACGGCGATCATCGCCAATTCGAGGCCAGCCGTGGCGTTACACACGGCCAGCGCGTGGCGAGTATTGCAATAGGCAGCGAAGGCGTCTTCGAATTCTTTGACCTTCGGACCGCACGACGGCGCGCTAGCGGCTAATACTTGGCGCAACGCCTCGGCCTCTTCCGGACCGTAGATCGAACCATGGTTGAATTCCAGCTCGTGAACGGCCTTAGGCAGTTCCATGGACCGCTCTTTCGATGACTTGTTGGCAGGTGGGAGGGACGAAGCCCGTCAGCGCTGGCAGGCGCCGACAAACGAGGAAATCGTCGATGCCACGTGGCGCCCGGCCCGGCACCGGCGCCGTTTGCGGAACGACCAACTCCGGCGAAGCGCCCAGCGCCACGGCAATGCGCCGCGCAAGCTCGTAGCGGACGATTTTATCCGATGCGCCGACGTGGAAAATGCCCTGCGCCTCGCGCCCAGCCAGGTCGACCAGGAGGCCGGCCAATGTGCCGACGTCGATCGGGTTGCGATACTCGAACGTCGGTGTAATGACCTGCTGCCCGGCCGCGAACGAGGTGGCCAGCTTGTCGACGTACGAGTTGGTTCCAGGCCGCGCACCGCGCCCCAAGACGAGCGACACGCGTACGATCGCGGCCGCGGGCAGGATCTCGGTGATAGCCGCTTCAGCCCGGGCTTTCGTGCGCCCGTAGAAATTCACCGGCGTCGGCGCGGCATCTTCCGGGTAGACCTTTAGCGAGCCGTCGAACACCGCGTCGGTCGACGTGAAAACCAGCCGGGCCCCGCGGCGGCGACATTCCTCGGCCACATGGCGCGGCCCCTGGTGATTAATTCGTTCGGCAAGGTCTTGCTCGCGCTCGCAACGATCGATGTCCGCGAGCGCCGCGGTGAGGATCACGGCCGTAGGCTGAACCTGATCGAAGGCCGAACGTATGCTCTCGGTGCTCGTGATATCGATCGACACGTCCGCTTGCTTGACGGCCGGCTGCCGGGAGCCGGCAAAGACTTCGAAGTGCTGCCCGCCCCCCTGAGCGACGTGCGCGCCGACAAAGCCCGTGGCGCCGATCACGAGCAATCTTGGTTGGGAAGAACTTGACATGATCCTCGGGCGATAGACCCGTTATTTCGTCGCCGCCTGGTCGATGGCCCGCCACAGGCGCAGCGGATGATCGGATTGAATCAGGTCGATGCCCCACTCGATCGCCTGCCGATACTGGGCGACCGTGGTGTCCCCCTTGGCGTCGGAAAACACCTTGATGCCCAGCTCGTGGCAATGTGCAATATACTCGGCCGATAGCAGCTTCCACGACGTATCGACGGCATAGGGCTTCAAACGCTTCGCCAGTGTATCGACATGACTGGCCGCGGCGACCGGCGCCAGCGTGCGGATGGCCGGATTGATCGCCTTGAGCTTTTCCAGATACACCGGCCCCTGGTAGACGACCGTCCGCTCGACCAGGCCGTGCCGCGCGACGGCCTCGGCCAAGACCTCGGGCGTGATATCTTTGGCATCGAAATACAGGCCCATTTTCGGCGGGAACTTAGCGAGGTACCCATCCATCTCCGGCACGGCCGCGCCGGCGAACGGCAAACCGAACCAGCGGCCGGCGTCCAGCCCGCGCAGAGTTTCGGCCGATGCCTGTCGCACGCGACCGTGGCCATTGGTCGTACGATCGAGCGTGCCGTCGTGCAAGAGAAAAAAGGCACCGTCGCTGGTGGTGTGTACGTCGATCTCGACAAAATCGGCGTGCAACCGCTCGGCCGCTTCGAGCGAGGGAACGGTGTTTTCCGGTGCGTAGCGCAGCGCGCCACGGTGCGCGGCATAGAGCACGTGCCGATGGGGCGTGCGCCGTGCGATCGTATGTGCAATAAAGCTCTCCGGCCGGTCGGTGCGCACCGCGTCGGCGCCGGCGGCAACGACTTTATCCCATGTGTCCGCGTTATCGTTGGCTCCGCTCACGTCGGCCACGAGCGTGAACTTCCTGTTATGCAGGTCGCTGCAGTATTCTTTGGTCACGGCGGCGACTTTCGCCGTGACGACCGAAGGGGTATTGCTGGCAGCGTCGTTCGCGCGCGGGCTTGTCGATGACAGAGCGGCACCCGGCTCTCGAACGAGGACGACCTTTCGTTCGGTCAGCTCGTGTACGCGAAGCGCGGTCGCTGGATCGGCGATGATCGCCACCTGACCGGAGTCCGTTCCCGCCAGCAATTCGCGCGCGAGTTGCTCGGGATCGACGTCGCGACAGACGAGCACCAGACCGATCTTGTCGCGCGTCAGGGCGAGACATTCGGCGAGCGTCATGACCTTGGCGCCGGCAAACCGCGGCGCGAACCAGGTGCCCGCGTCAAGCGATTGCAACTCGGCGAGGGTGAGATCCTTGAGCGCCCCGCTTCCCGATGTTTTACCGTCGACGCGATCGGCGTCGAAAATGACATGCTGGCCGTCCTTGGTACGACGAACTTCGAGCTCAACCGCGTTCAACTCATCCTCGATGGCCATCATGATGGCTCGGGCCGAATTCGGCGGCGCCTGCTTTTGATATCCGCCCGGCACGATGACCTTTGGGATCGCCGACGGCTGCGACGGCGTAAACGGCTGGCGGCCTTGGTCGGCGGAATAACTGACCGTGGCGAACGGCGCGATCAGTATCGCCATGAGCAGAAGGGAGTTTCGCATGAGGGTGGGCGGTGCGAGGCGGGAGGTGCAAAAGCAATGACGGCGGCAAGACGCCGGCGGGCACCACGAGTTTAACCGCCCGGCACGTTCATGCCAGGGGCATGGGAACCTGTCAGTGCGTTAGATGGAAATTGAATCTCTGGAGTCGTTAAGATTTCGGCATGAACCCGTGCATCGCCACTCGTTGATCCGCGATCGACAATCGGCATAGTTGGCGTGCTCTCGAGGTAGCCATGGACGATGCTCTGCTACAGCAAGCGGCTGAGTGGATTCGCGGCGCGAAGGAAGTCATGGTCTTCACCGGCGCCGGCGTTTCGGCCGAAAGCGGCATTCCCACGTTTCGCGACGATAGCGGGCTGTGGCAGGAATTTCCGCCTGATCGATTTGCCACCTGGCAAGGGCTGCTCGATACGGCGGCGCGCGATCCGCGCCGGCTGGCCGAGTTCCTGCACGCCGTGCTCGCGCCGATTGCCGCGGCCGCACCGAATGCGGCCCATCGTGCGATCGCGACAGCCGAGCGCCACGTTGGCATTAAGGTCGTGACCCAGAACGTAGATGGCCTGCACCAGGAGGCGGGCAGCACGTGCACCTACGAAATCCATGGCTCGTTTTTCGAAATCGTCACGCGCGAGCGCAAGTTCCTCAACCTCGTCTCGCGGGTCGAGCTCCGCAAAGTCGCTCAGCGTCTGGAGCGCGCGGCGCAGGGGCACTGGGCCCTGCCGCGCGTGCTGTGGGCGATGCGGCCGCTCGTGGGCCTCGGAACACGGGGTGTCTATCAGCCCCATTTGGTTCTGTTCGGCGACGCGCTGGCCGAACCGGCCTGGTCGCAGGCGCTCGAAGCGGCGGAAGCGTGCGACCTGGTCTTGCAGATCGGCTGTTCAGCGGCCGTGTGGCCCGCCGCAGGCTTGCCGTTCGAAGCACGCAACCGAGGTGCTCGCGTTATTGCCGTCGATCCCCACAGCGCGGCGGGCGACCTATGGTTGAAAGGCACGGCGGCCGATGTCGTGCCGAGGATTTTCGATTTGGCATTCGGAAAACGCCTGGATCAATAGTCATGCACGAATCGGCAACTGCCGAATCACGGTATTCCGAAAAGCCAGCGCGGTCACGCCTCGTCCTTAAGATGGCGCTCGCCGCGGTTCTGCTGCTGCTCGGCCTGATGTTGGGCCGCGCATTCGGTCACCGCATCCCGGCGCTCGAAGAATGGATCGCCGCACAGGGAGCATGGGGTTACTTCGTGTTCGTGGGAATCGTGATCGTGGGCACTTCATTGTTCGTGCCTGACACGGTCTTCGCGGTCGCCGCCGGTGCCCTTTTCGGGGTGATCGGCGGCACACTCGTGATGGTGGTTGCCAGCCTCTTGACGGCCGCGCTCGACTACGGATTAGCACGCCTGTTCCTGCAAGCACCGGTGCGGGCGTGGCTGGAGCGCAATCCGCAAACCGCGGCCGTCGCGCAGGCCGTGGATCGCGAGGGCCTGCGCTTTCAATTCCCGCTGCGGCTGACGCCCGTCAACCCGGTCTCGGTCAGCTATATGCTAGGCGCCGCGGGAACTCGCTTCGGCAGTTTTATGGTGGCGTGCCTGGGCCTGGCGCCGGCGCTTTTCGTGGAAGTGTACTTCGGCTACGTGGCCAAACACGTCGCCAAGGCCTCGGGCAAGGTGAGCGAACATTCGACCTTGCACATGGCGCTGTCGATTGCCGGGCTGGTCGCGTGCGTTGCCATGCTCGTCTACACGATTCGTCTGGCACGCCGGGCGATTCACGAGGCTCAGACGCACGCTGGCGATGCCGAAGGGCCGCCAAGCGCCGCCGTCCCGGCAAGTAAGTGACGACTAATGGACTGCTATATCTCGGGCGCAACGGGCAGCAGGCGAGACCGATTACCCCACGCGCGGCACCCCACGAGCGCGGTGCTTCCCGCAACCAGCAATATCGCCGTTGCCGGCTCGGGCACGACCTGAACGGCGAGAGTGGCCGTCACCGGAAAATGATCGGATGGGTACAGCCCATTGAACGACGTGTGTACGATCGCCGCTGCCGTGGCCGTGAAGGTATTGGCGTCGTAAAAGATGTGATCGATCGCCGAGCCGGACTGATTGCCGGTGAAGTCGTGGTAGGTCGCCTCGTTGGGTCCCACGGTGGGAAACACGTGGCGGTAGGCGTCGGTCAGTTTGTATCCGCTCGAATTCGCGCCGCTGAGCGTTTGCAGCGCCGTACTGCCCAGTGTGGTGTTGAAGTCGCCCAACACAAGCATCGGCAATCCGCCCGCCAGTTGCGCGAGCTCGGCGCGCATAAAGGTCGCAGATTGTTGTTCGGCCAGCGTATCGAGCGACCAATGGGTGTCCGCGACGAAGTACGTCTGATGGCTTTGGTTGTCGTACAGGTCGACCCAACTGACCATGCGCGGGTTTCCGGTGTCGGAACCGCCGCCGACGAATGTCGTGCCGGGAACCGTGGGCGTGGTGCTCAGCCAGAAATCGCCCGAGGCGACGGCCGTGAACCGCGAGGTCAGGTAGAAAATGCCGTTGGTCTCGCCGCTGTTGGGGCCGTTACCGCCGTTGCGCCCCTGGCCGTAGTAGGTGTAACCCGGGAACGCGGCCTGGAGATCGGCAACCTGGTTGGGCAGCCCCTCTTGTTCGCCAAAGATGTCAGGAGCAGCGGCGGCGATCACGGCTTCGGCCTTGTCGCGGCGGTCGCCGGTGGTGACAAACGGCGGAATCGTGTGCCAGCCGTTCGCAGAGAGTTGAGTTATTCCCACGCCGTCATCGAACCTGATGTTGAACGTCATCACGTTCAGATTGACCGTGGCGGCACGCGCAGAGCGCAATTGCCAGAGAGCTGCCAGGCAGCCGAGCGATAAGACCAAGAGGCAGGCCGTCGATGGCAAGAAACGCGATGTCGTTCGATTCATGAGCTGCTCGACAATGTTGGAGTCGTAAGGAGCGGTACGATGTTCCGACTGCTGAGAGATACGGCGACGCGCGCCCCGGAGTGACGGTCCGAAACGCGGGTGCGGTTTCAGGGAAAAGCGCGGCAAGCCCGCACAGCGTGGTGCGTGCAGACGAGCATGAAAGATATCAAGCGCAGGGCGAGCCTGGTGGACCGCACAAACCGGCTTGAAGGACGCTCAGTAGCGTATCCCCTGCTGAATAGCGGATATCGATCGTCGTCGCGCCGATCGAGGCGGACCGCAATTCGCGCCGCCAGCCGAATAGCCTAAAAGCGAAGTTACGCGGAATCAAGCTGAATGTGCCTGACTGCGGGCAAGCGAAACCGTTGCATCGCTCCCCTTGTCAACGTCCGAAGCTACTTCGCAAACAGGTGATGGCGGGACGAAGTTTGACCTGTGAGCGCGGAACCACCACGTACATTCTTTCGGTGATTTAGAGAATAGGGCTGCCGGCTGGCATAAGTGGGAAGCTAATGACAGTGGCCGGCAGCCCCGCTGACCCGTCGCGAGTATAGTGACCGGCGACACGCAGGACAAAGAATCCGTTCCGTGTCCCCTGGAAGAGTTAGGCCGGCAGGATAGCGGCTGCACCGATTCGCGACGCGGACGATCAAGTCGAACGGGCCGCGTGGTTTAACTGCGGCCCTTAACACTTTCCGTCGCGGTTAGCTTCGCCCGGGCGACTTCTTTTGCTCAAGAGGGGTTCGCCGGTGAGCGCCAGGCAGATTTGTCCGAGCTGTATCGCGCGGCAGTGCCGCTTCTTTCGGCTGAGGCGCCGCTCGGTTCTTTTTCATCGGACACGGGGGATCAGTACTGTCCGGTTAGAAGTCGAATAGGCGTCGTTGGTTAGGGTCGGGGTCTGTACGGTTTTGGTGTTGTGAGGTGGAAAGTAGCTGTAAAAGTGGGTTTTCTCGAAGGTATTGACAGACAAGATTTGGAGGATTTCGGCGAGGCTGAGTTCGCTGTTGAGTTGCTTCTTGAGGATGGCGGCCAACAGGTAAACGCTCACGGCGATCCACACTTGGGTCTTCACCGCGTTGACCG